>JAKDIE010000017.1 GCA_030450655.1 Ruaniaceae bacterium | reverse complement strand
CGCACGGCGAGGATCTCCGGCGTCGAGTCGTCGAGGGCGCCGCCCGCCACGGCGCGCCGCACGTTCGGCCTCGGCCCACGCACGCTGCGCGGGAGTCTGCGCTCCGGACCCGGCAGCGGCGGGTGAACCCTGGCGAAACTGCTGAGTCAGGGCGAGCGCGAGGGCGTCCGCCGCATCCGCAGGCTGCGGTATGGCATCCATCCCGAGAATGCGCGCCACCATGTGTTGCACTTGAGCCTTCGGCGCATTGCCGTACCCTGTGACAGCGGCTTTGACTTCCGAAGGCGTATGCATGGCAACGGGGATCTCACGGCGCGCCGCGGCCACGATCGCGAGTCCGGCGACCTGTGCCACCCCCATCACCGTGGTGACGTTGTGTTGGGCGAAGGCGCGTTCTACCGCGACCGCATCCGGCGCGTACGTGTCCAACCACTCATCAATCTCGTTGGCCACCGCCAGCAGGCGCGCTTCGATCGGCGAGTCCGAATCCGTGCGGATCACGCCGTAGGCAACCGCACGCGGGGTGCGCCCGGCCTCGATGACACCCACACCGCATCTGGTGAGTCCAGGGTCGATGCCGAGGATGCGCATCGGACGAAGCGGCTTACTCGTCGTCGAGGGCGGCGAGCACCTCGTCGGACGCATCGAAGTTCGCGAAGACGTTCTGGACGTCGTCGGAATCCTCCAATGCATCAATCAGCTTCAGGATCTTGCGGGCACCATCGATGTCCACCTCGATCTCGGTGGCCGGAACGAACTGCGCCTCGGCAGACTCGTAATCGTACCCGGCCCCCTGCAGGGCCGTGCGCACGGCCACGATTTCGCTGGGCTCGGACTGGATCTCAAAGGCGTCCCCGAGATCCTCAACTTCCTCGGCTCCGGCGTCGAGGACAGCGAGCAGCAGATCGTCCTCAGTCAGTTCACCCGTCTTGGGTACCACCACCACGCCGCGGCGCGAAAAGAGGTACGAGACCGAACCTGGGTCCGCCATCTGGCCGCCGTTGCGCGTGAAGGCCACGCGCACATCCGAGGCCGCGCGGTTGCGGTTGTCCGTGAGGCACTCCACGAGGACCGCGATCCCGCCGGGGCCGTACCCCTCATACATGATCGTCTCGTAATCGGCGCCGCCGGCCACGAGGCCGGAACCGCGCTTCACGGCGCGGTCGATGTTGTCCGCAGGCAACGAATTTCGCTTCGCCTTCAGGATCGCATCGTAGAGCGTGGGGTTGCCGGCAGGGTCTCCGCCCCCTGTGCGGGCGGCAACCTCGATGTTCTTGGTGAGGCGCGCGAAAAGCTTGCTTCGCTTGGCGTCGATCGCCGCCTTCTTGTGCTTCGTGGTCGCCCACTTGGAGTGGCCTGACATGGGACCTCCTGAGAGATGGAGTCGGGAACTGTATTGATTCTACTCGCCGAGAGTGCGGAGCTCGCCGTCCCACCCGCGGGCGAGCCACGAGACGAGCTCCGGCATATCGGGGGGATAGAGCGTTTCGCCCGCCGCGCGGGCCTGAGCCAACTCGCCCGCACGCCACCACGTGAACTCGTCGAGGAGATCCTTCTCCATTTCGGTGTGACCGGAAACGTCGATAGTGGTCGACGACGTCCTGCCGCAGTAGAACAACTCGTGCTGACGGCAGGTGATGAGCGCGAAATCGAAGATCGCATCGCGTTCGGCAACAGGGCCCACGAGGTGCGCAACGGCGATTCCGGTCTCCTCGCGCAGTTCTCGGCGCGCGGCGGCACGGGATTCCTCGCCGGGCATCACTCCCCCGCCGGGTGTGAACCACCAGGATCGATCGGGCTTGCCGAAGTCATGCCCACGGATCATGAGGACGCGATCGTCGTCGTCCAGCAGGATCACCCGCGCACCTTCCCGGAACGGGATCCCGTCCCGCTCGTCCCACTCATCCCAGTTCACGCTCATGCGAAGACGTCCGCACGCGCCTGCGTGACCTGCGCGAGGAGGTGCTGCTGATCGGCGTGGGAACTCGCCGAGACGCTACCTGCTGCATGGCGTTCACGCTGGAACGCGAGATCCGTGGAGGCCTTCTGGAAGGCCGCCATCGCCGCCTTTCGGCCACGTTGTGCCGCCCACGTGCGGGCTCGGCGCCGCTCGCGGAAGTCCGTGAGCATGTGAACCTCGCTCGGCGAGAACCACCCGGCCTGAGCGTACTCGCCGAGGCGATGGCGGAGAACATCTCGCTCCATTCTCCGAAGCCAGTACACCAACGCGATCAGCGCGATGAAGAGGGGAACCTGGAGGAGCACGTACAGCGTCATGTAATGCGTGGACAAGGTCGAGAAGTTCCACAACGCGTGCAGCAGCATCGCGAGAGTCAGGCCGAGGGGGAAGTACCCCAACCATGCGTGCCGGGACTGGGAGCGCGCGGCCACGCCCAGCATGAGCCCCGTCATCGCGGTGAAGATCACGTGCGCGAAGGGCGACATGATCGCGCGTCCAAGGAACACGCCGCCGATCTGGTCCGAGTACTGGACGAAGTAGAGAATATTCTCCACGAACGCGAAGCCTGCGGCCACGACTGCCCCGTACACGACCCCGTCAACCGGTCCGTCAAAGCGGCGGCGCTGGACAAGGAAGATCAAGAGGACGCCGAGTCCCTTCGTGAGTTCCTCGACGAACGGCGCACCAATCGCCACCGAGACCGCCAGTTGCGATGTTGAGTCGATGCCCGAGACCCCGAGGATCTCGGCGAGGATCGAGTTGAAGAAGAGTGACACGAGGGTGGCAACGCCCGCGCCCCACACGAACGCGAACGCGAGTGTGGCCTTCGGTTCGGGCTCCCACCGATCGATCCAGTGGACTGCGCCCAGCACCACCAGCAGTGGCACAAACGCCAGAATCCCGGCAAACACCGTGGCGCCCGCACCTCCTTCGGAGCTGACGATATTCAGCATCGTCACGATCCCCCACAGCCCCACACCGATCCCGATGATCTCGGCCACCATGGTGGCGGTGGAGCGTTGGCGTACCGGCGCCCATCCTTGGGACTGCGAGAACGGCGTAATGCTCATGAGGAGAAGACTAGGCGAGAGCGAGCTCAGGGCCGGGCATCGTCCATGTCGAAGGCGACGGGCATGGGTGTGACTCCTGCCAGCCGGAAAAGGCGCACGAATGGGCGCGAACGCAGCCGCCGCGTGAGTGTGACCTTCTGGTTGTGAAGCTGGCAGGCCATGGCGACCTGCTCCCACGTATCGAGCAACCTGTGGGCGAGATCAGATTGCCGAGTCTCGGGCTCGGCAAGCACATCCCGCAGCACCTGCGAGAGTTCGCTCTCGACCATTGCGCGCGAGTGCGTGCCTTCAGGGGCTAACGCCGGGGGCGGGACCGTGTCCGTCTGTAGCCCATCGGGCACCAGGTGACGTTGATCGTCGAGCGCCCGCGTGGCGGCATCGGCAACGATGAGTGCGGATGCGAGATCGAACTCGCCGAACGCGACCATCTCGAGCGCGATGTGCGCCCGGTTCGAGAGCAGGCGTTCCAGCGTGGCGCGCGAACGGAGCACATCGTTATGAAGACGGTCCAGGCGCGTGGCACGGTGGACGATGTGCAAGATCATCGCGATCAGGACGACGGCGCCGAGCGCCACCCATAGCTCGTTCACGGCTTTCTCCTCAAGCGATCCAGGACGCTTCTGTGCGGCCGAGGCGCGGCGGACTGAATCGCCACCTCGTACACATTCTCGATCCGTTCGGTGACCACACCCCAGTCGTACTGCTGCACCCACTGCGCTGCGTGGCGATCCATCGGCCCGCGGGGTGCATCGAGTTCGGCGAGGATGGCACGTGCCAGCGAATCGGAGTCTCCAACATCGAAAAGGACGCCCGCCGCTCCGCCGTCCAGCACATCCACAAATGCCTGGATGCTCGAGGCAATCACCCTCGCACCGGCGGCCATCGCCTCGACCAGCACGATCCCGAACGATTCGCCGCCCGTCTGGGGTGCCACGTACTGATCCACCGATGCGAACAGCGCGGCCTTGTCGCTGTCCGAGATCCCGCCGAGAAACTCGACAGGAAGGCCGGCAAGATCGGCGCGGGACTCCTCCGCGTCCCCCTTTCCGGCGATGAGGAAGCGCGCCTCGGGCCGCGCCGCGTGCACCCGATGGATCGCGTTCGCAAAGACCGGCAGGCCCTTCCTGGACTCGTCGAGGCGCCCCAGGAATGCGATCGTGGGCGAGCCCCCGTGCCGCTGGCCCGCCCACCGTGAATCGGGCGTGGCGGTGGCGAACGGGCGCACGAAAACGCCGTTGGGAATCACGTACGCGTCGCCACCGAGGTGCTCGGCCACAGTTCTCTCCGCTTCCGCCGAGACGGCGATGCGGGCGGTGATCTTCTCCAGGAGTGGCTGCACCATCGGGGAGACGAAGTTCAGCGCACGCGATCTCTCCTGAGCCGAGTGGAAGGTGGCCACCACTGGTATCTCGGCCTGCGCGAGGGCCTGGATGCTCAGTGAGGGGGTGATCGGCTCGTGAAGGTGGAGGAGATCGAATCGGCCGCTCTCCAGCCACTCCCCCACGAGCCGGGAGGTCCTCCAACCGTAGTTGAGGCGCGCCACCGAACCGTTGTAGGGGATCGGGATGCTCCTGCCCGCACTCACGAGGTACTCGGGGATCTCCGTCTCCTCCGAGGATGGCGCAAGCACCGAAACATGGTGGCCCTTCCTGATGAGTGTCTCGGCGAGATCCCGGACGTGAAACTGCACGCCACCGGGAGTGTCCCACGAGTAGGGACAGACGATTCCAACTCTCATGCGCTCCGTGCCTCCGTGAGTCGATCGGGATCGAGATCCGCCACAAAGACCTTCTGGAGCATGTGCCAACTTTCCGGGTACTGGCGAAGCCACTCGCTCATCACATCTGCCCATGCTTGGGACAGGCGTTCGACGGCGCGCGGCCCCGGCTCCACGCTGATTGGCCCGATGAAGGTGACAGTGATGCCACCCACCGTGCGGCGCGGCCGCATGAACGCAGGTGCCGGCACTCGCGTGTGCCGAATTCCCGCGTAGTACAGCGGAATCTTGAGGCTGTGTGAGAGCGCGGCGGGACCGGCGGCCACGCGGGCGCGGTGCCCCACGAGTTCCACCTCGATACCGTTGTGCGTGAGATCGCGATCGGCGAGCAACGCCACGATGCGCTTGCTCTCCCGCGCCCGGGTGCGCAACTGGCTGAAGACGTTCGTGCCCTTGCGAAGCGGAATGATCTCGATCCCGAACGCCTCACGAAAGGCCAGGAAGTCCTCGAAGATCTCCGGCGGCTCGAGAACCTCGGCCACCGTGAGCACCGTGTTCAACTCGTGTGACACGCCGAAGCCGGCATAGTCCCAGTTCCCGGTGTGGCCGAGGGCGAGCACCACGCTCCCCTCGGCGACGTTCTGCGTGAACCCAGGAGGCGATTCGATCGTGATTCGCCGCAGAATCTCCTCGCGACTCAGTCCCGGCGCGGTGAAAATCTCCGCGTAGTACTGCGCGTAGGAGCGCGTGGCCGCGCGGCTCGTGGCGCGCAACTCCTTCTCGGACGCCGCGGGTAGCACTCGCCGCAGGTTCGCCTCGAGCTGCCGCACCTGCGGCATGCGCCGCCGCCACAGGTAGTCCGCACCAGCCGCGAAGGCGGCCGTGACCAGGCCTTCTGGCAGCCTGGGGAGCACCCGCCAGGCGAGGGTGAATACGTTTCCAGCATCCACCTAGGCGACCTGCTTCTTGACCGCGATCATCCGCTGGACCACCGTGATCGTGCTGGCGATCGCCACGTATCCAAGCGCGATCGTGAGGATCCACACGGGGGCTCCCAGCCCGACCGCGAGGCAACCCGCCAGCGCGACCACGAGGCGGTCGGTTCTCTCGGCCAGGCCGCGGGACGGGTTCGCTCCCACGGCTTCACCGCGTGCGCGCGTGTACGAGACGAGCATCGCGAGGGGCACGATCGCGAGGGCCAGGCCGTACGTGACGGTGCCGAGCACGCCGTCGAAACTCTGAGAAGCCAGCGCGATGGAGAGGAACACGGCGGCGTCCGTCGCACGGTCGAGGGTGGAGTCGAGGAACGCCCCCCACGCCGAGGAGCGGCCCGTCTGCCGCGCCATCTGCCCATCGATCGAGTCCGTCACCAGGATGAATGCCAGCAGCAGCGGGCCGGCCACCAGGTGCCCGCGCGCGAGAATGCCGAAGGAGACGGCGATGCCCAGCGCGGTGCCCGCGTACGTCACGGCGTCGGGAGAAATCCCCATCTTCACGAAAAGGCGCGCGACGGGGCCCAGGACGGCGTTCGCAACCGAGCGCCCGCGCTCCCCTAGCATGTGCGCTCCCACGCTGCGGCGACGAGGTCCCGGGTGTCCCCGAGGACCTGCGGCAGTGCCTTGGTCTGCGCCACGATCGGGAAGAAGTTCGAATCCCCCTGCCACCGCGGCACCACGTGCTGATGGAGGTGGCCCGCGATGCCTGCGCCGGCGATCTCGCCCTGATTCATGCCGGTATTGAAGCCTGAGGGGTGGGATGCCGCCGCGAGGGCGCGAATCGCGTGTGCGGTGAGTTCACCGAACTCCGCGCGCTCCGCGGCCTCAAGGTCCGTGTAGTTGGGAACGTGGCGGTAGGGGCACACCAGCAGGTGCCCCGGGTTGTACGGGTACAGGTTCAACACCACAAAGGCCGTCTCTCCGCGCGCCACGATGAGTCCGTCCTCGTCCGAACGGGCCGGGATCGCGCAGAAGGGGCAGGACTCGGCCCGGTCGTCGTCGGGCTTATTCTCCCCGCCGATGTACACCATCCGGTGCGGCGTCCAGAGCCGCTCGAACGCATCGGGGGTGCCGGCGAAATTACGAGGGCCTTCGCTCACAGCGTGTTCCTGCGTGAACGCACGTGTTCCACGATCTCGGAGATGGCCTCCTCCACCGGGATGCCGTTCTTCTGCTCGCCGCCGCGGTAGCGGAAGGAGACCGCTCCGGCCTCCACGTCCTCTCCCCCGGCGATCAGCACGAACGGCACCTTCTGTGCGGCGGCGTTGCGGATCTTCTTCCCGAAGCGATCATCGGAGGTATCGACCACGGCGCGGATCCCCTGCGCCTCGAGCTGTGCCACCACGTTCTTCAGGTAGTCGTCGAACACGTCCGCCACGGGGATGGCGGTGACCTGCACGGGGGCAAGCCAGGCCGGGAACGCGCCCGCGTAGTGCTCGAGGAGCACGCCGAAGAAGCGTTCGATCGAACCGAAGAGTGCGCGGTGGATCATCACGGGGCGCTGGCGTGTGCCATCGGGTGCCGTGTACTCGAGATCGAAGAGTTCGGGCTCGAAGAAGTCCAGTTGGATGGTGGAGAGCTGCCAGGTGCGTCCGATCGCGTCCTTCGCCTGGACGGAGATCTTGGGGCCGTAGAAGGCGGCGCCGCCCGGATCCGGGACGAGGTCCAGCCCGGACTCCGTGGCCACCTCCTCAAGGACGCGCGTGGCCACGTCCCAGGTCTCCTCATCGCCCACGGACTTCTCCGGATCGCGAGTTGAGAGCTCCAGGTAGAACTCGTCGAGGCCGTAGTCCTTCAGCAGATCGAGCACGAAGGTCAGCAGGGACGCGAGCTCCTCGCGCATCTGCTCGCGGGAGCAGTAGATGTGCGCGTCGTCCTGCGTGAAGCCGCGGGCCCGGGTGAGGCCGTGAACCACACCGGACTTCTCGTAGCGGTACACGGCACCGAACTCGAACAGGCGCAGCGGAAGATCGCGGTAGGAGCGGCCGCGGGAGCGGTACACCAGGTTGTGCATGGGGCAGTTCATGGGCTTCAGGTAGTAGTCCTGGCCCTGCTTGGTGACGTTCCCGGCGGCGTCCCGCTCCTCGTCCATCCGCATCGGGGGGTACATGCCCTCGGAATACCAGTCGAGGTGCCTGGACGTCTCGAAGAGCTGCGCCTTCGTGATGTGCGGGGTGTTGACGAAGGAGTAGCCGGCCTCCACGTGGCGGCGGCGCGAGTACTCCTCCATCTCCATGCGGACCATCGCACCCTTCGGGTGGAACACCGGCAGGCCGGATCCGATCTCGTCCGGGAAGGAGAACAGATCGAGCTCGGTGCCGAGGCGGCGGTGATCGCGCCGCTCGGCCTCCGCCAGGCGCTCGGTGTACGCGGTGAGCTCGTACTGCGTGGGCCATGCCTTGCCGTAGATGCGCTGGAGTTGCGGGTTCTTCTCGCTGCCTCGCCAGTACGCGGCGGCCGAACGCATCAGCTTGAAGCCGTTACCGATCAGCTTGGTCGAGGGCAGGTGGGGACCGCGGCAGAGGTCCTTCCATGCCACGGCGCCGCCGCGCCGCACGTTGTCGTACATCGTCAGTTCGCCGGCGCCCACCTCCACAGAGGCGCCCTCGGCCGCGCTCTCGGCGCCCGAACCCTTCAGGCCGATCAGCTCGAGCTTGTACGGTTCGCCGGCGAGTTCTTCGCGTGCGTCATCGTCAGCCACCACGCGGCGGTGGAAGGTCTGGCCCTCCCTGACGATGCGCTGCATCGCCTTCTCAAGCGCGCGCAAGTCCTCGGGCGTGAACGGGGTCTCCACGTCGAAGTCGTAGTA
Source organism: Ruaniaceae bacterium (assembly GCA_030450655.1). Classification (GTDB taxonomy): domain Bacteria; phylum Actinomycetota; class Actinomycetes; order Actinomycetales; family Actinomycetaceae; genus KH17. Next base: position 3,178 of record JAKDIE010000017.1, on the reverse strand, counting down.
GAAGCCGTCCGTGATCGGTGGGCCGATCCCGAGCTTGGCATCCGGGTTGACCTGCTGCACCGCCTGGGCCAGCACGTGCGCGGCGGAGTGCCTGAGGATCGCCAGACCATCGGGAGAATCGATCGTGACTGGTTCCACCTCGACGTCGGCCTCGATCTCCACGAAGAGATCCTTCAACTCTCCGGCGATCCGCATGGCCACGATGCTGCGATCCGTGGCAAAGAGCTCCGTACCTGTGGTGCGCTGTTCGGTACGAACGGGTAGTGGCGCATGGCTCACGGGAGACTCCTTGACTCGGGGACTAACCGCTCAAGGCTATCGCCGCCGCGCGCGCCATCCAAAGAGCCGCGCGTTGGAGTCTCAGACGAAAACGATCTGGGCGCCGGCCGAGAGCTCGATGAAATCGGCCGCCGAGATGATGTCCTTCACCGCGGGATCGAGCTGGGCCTTCTTGATCTGCATCATGTCCACGGTGAGCCGGCACGCCCAGAGATTGCCTCCGAGGGCCGCCACGGTCTCCACCATCTCCTTGACGGGAGGAATCCCCAGATCCGCCATCTGCTGCTTCATCATGTGCGTGGCAAACGGAGTCACACCGGGAAGCGCGGCCATCGCCTGCGGGAAGGACTTGGTCCCCCACCCCCCGGCGGCGCGTTCGAGCTGTGGCATGTGCATGGCCGTGTTGCCCGCGAAAGTGAACTTGAGCGTGTCCTGAGTCCGGACATCCACGATGTCCAACCCCCAGAACGTGAAGAAGATGTGAACCTCAACCCCTTCCCCAAGTGCCGCGTTCGCCATGATGAGCGCCGGATACGCCATGTCGAGGTTGCCTTTGGAGCAGATGAACGCCATCTTGCGTGGGCCGTCGTAGGCCAATCCGGGAGTTCCGGGCGATCCGGAGGGGGACGCGCCGGCCGCGGGGGCGTCGCCAAAATCGGGGATGAGGTTGCCGTTGGCATCGATAGGCATGCTGGATCTCCTTCAGACGCACGCGGTGGGTTTTGGTCCGCCGGCGATGTAGGCCAGCTTCTTCGCTGGCTTGCCGGGGAAGAGGGCGAAAAGTTCCTTGATGTTGAGTCCGCCCACTTTGTGCATCCGGTGGAGGGTGGGAGATGATCCCGGCGCGACCATGTCGGATCGCACGAAGCGCACGGCGGCCCAGTGTGCCTCGGTCATCTCGTCCACTCCGGCGATGCCCGCGAGCATGCGCGCGAGCTCCTCGTCCCATTGCTCCGGCTTCGTCAGGAAACCCTCGTCGTTGACGTCGATCTGGCGTCCAAGGAACGTGTTGACGGGCATAACGATCTCCTATCGGGCTGGGGTGGTGGGCGGGAGGTTCTTGCCCGCCAGTGACATGTCGTGCGGGAACGGCAGCGGGCGTCCTGGGAGCAGCCCGTACCAATAGACGGCCTCGAAGGCGAGCTTCGACGCGTGGTTGATGGCCGAGGGCTTCAGGAGCGTCAGTGGCCCCACCTTCGGCACGGGGAACACTCCCGTCACCGGTTCCTGCTCGTAGTTGAAATCGAGGAGCATGGCCTGGCCCCGGCCCGATTCGATGAAGCAGTTGGCGTGACCATCGAAGCGCCTGGGCAGCCGCCGCCCGGCCATATGCGCCAGCAGGTTCGGGATGAAGGAGGCCACCTCAAAGTGCACCACCGAGCCGGCTTTGGACGTGGGAGCATTCGTGGCATCGCCCACCACCCAGATGTCCGGATCGATCTCGGACTGGAGCGTGTGCTTGTCCACCGGGACGAACCCGGCCTCGTCTCCCAGTCCTGAATGGACGACGACGTCCGAGCCCCGGTTGGGAGGAACCGTCACCAAGAGATCGAACGGGACGCGACGGCCGTCGTAGCTCACGAGCTCCTTCGCATCGTTGTCGATTCTCTCCACCTGGAAGTCCGTGACCTGCTCGATCCCGCGCTCGGAGAGCAATCCCCCGAGGGTCTTGGACGCCACCGGCTTGGTAAAGGCGCCGTCGAGAGGGGTGACGTACACCACGTCCACCTCCCAGTCCCGGCCCTTCTTGCGCATGTAGTCCTGCGCGAGCAACGCGAACTCGAGGGGAGCCACCGGGCACTTGATCGGGGTCTCGCTCACGTGCACCACGATGCGGCCCTTCTTCATGCCCTCGATGGCCGGCTTCAGTGCCATCGCTCCCGCGAGCGTGTAGAAGTCGAAAACGCTACTGAACCACAGGGCGCCGTCGGCCATTCCGGGCACTGCCGTGGGATCGGGCGTGGTTCCGGTGGCGATGACGAGTTGATCGAAATGGATGGTTGCGCCCGAGGCGAGTTCGATCAGCCGGTGCTCCCGATCGATCCGGCGTGCCTCATCTACGAGGAACGTCACCCGCTTGGGCAGGAACTCGTGCCGGGGTTTCGCGATGCGTTTGGCGGGCATCATGCCGAACGGGACGAAGAGGTAGCCCGGTTGGTAATGGTGCTCGTCGTCACGATCGATGACCGTGATGTTCCACGCGTCGCTGCCGGGTTGCTTCAGCAAAGAGTGCGCGATGAGCGTGCCTGCCGTGCCGCCCCCGAGGATGACGATGTCAGTCATGTGCTGCCCTTTGGTCGAGCCGACCCTCGTTAGCCGATTCATACCCCATAGGGTATCCGATCATGTGACGAACGGCATAGGACGTTTGGGCCAACTTTCGCACGTGCTCCACGCACAGCAAAGGGCCCCGAGCGATACTCGGGGCCCTCTTGGTGGGCGATACTGGGTTCGAACCAGCGACCTCTTCCGTGTCAAGGAAGCGCGCTACCACTGCGCCAATCGCCCGATGGAGTGGAGGTGGCGACGGGATTCGAACCCGTGTATACGGCTTTGCAGGCCGCTGCCTCGCCTCTCGGCCACGCCACCACTGAGGCGGAGCCTCCGAGCGGATGACGGGATTCGAACCCGCGACCCTCACCTTGGCAAGGTGATGCTCTACCAACTGAGCCACATCCGCGCTGTCTATTGCGGGATTGAGCCTAACCCGATCGATGGCTGAACGTCCAATTTCGATCCGTTCACCGTGTTGGGGTAACATCTTCGAGTCACAGGGGCGATTGGCGCAGTTGGTAGCGCGCTTCCTTCACACGGAAGAGGTCATCGGTTCGAGTCCGGTATCGCCCACCAGAAGGTCGTTGTTCAAACCAACGACATCACCGGTTTGAGTTCCAGATTC
>JAKDIE010000226.1 GCA_030450655.1 Ruaniaceae bacterium | reverse complement strand
ACCGTCCCCGCGTGCAAGTATCTCTGCAATCCAGGCAGAACAGCACCTTCTATGGTTACGATGCGCGAACACAGCCACCACGAGCCCGCTTCGCGCCGTACGCGAACGCTCGCCACCTGATCCGCGAAGCTCCGTCGCATGGACGTGACAATGCCCACCGCAGGGCGGCGGCAACCGTGCCCGTCCGATACGATGGGCGAGGTGTCTCGATGTCGAGGCATTTCCGACCGAAAGGAAACAGCGTCGTGGATTTGTACGAGTACCAAGCTCGTGAACTCTTCGCCTCCTATGACGTCCCGGTCCTCGGAAGTCGGGTCGTCACGACCCCGGCTGAGGCGCGTACGGCGGCCGAGGAGCTCGGAGACGGACTCAAGGTAGTGAAGGCCCAAGTCAAGACAGGCGGCCGCGGCAAGGCCGGCGGAGTCAAGCTCGCCACCACGCCGGACGAGGTAGAGGAGAAGGCCGCCGCGATCCTCGGTCTGGACATCAAGGGACACATCGTCCAGAAGATCATGGTCGCCCAGGCTGCGGACATCGCCGAGGAGTACTACTTCTCGATCCTGCTGGACCGCGCGGAGCGGCGCTATCTCGCCATGGCCTCCGTGGAGGGTGGCATGGAGATCGAGCAGCTCGCCGTCGAACGCCCTGAGGCGCTGGCACGGATTGCGATCGACCCAATCGTGGGTGTTGACGAGGCGAAGGCGCGCGAGATCGTGGCCGCCGCCGGGTTCAAGCCCGAGATCGCGGACGACGTGGTGAACGTCATCGTGAAGCTGTGGGACGTGTACACGGGTGAGGATGCCACGCTGGTCGAGGTGAACCCGCTGGTGCTGACCCCCACAGGTGAGGTCATCGCCGTCGACGGCAAAGTCACGCTCGATGACAACGCGGCATTCCGCCACCCGCACCACGAGGCGTTCGTGGACCACGCCACCACCGATCCGCTGGAGCTGAAGGCGAAGCAGGCGGACCTCAACTACGTGAAGCTCGCCGGCGAAGTGGGCATCATCGGCAACGGCGCGGGCCTGGTCATGTCCACCCTGGACGTGGTGGCGCTCGCCGGCGAGGAACTCGGCGTGAAGCCGGCTAACTTCCTCGACATCGGCGGCGGTGCCTCGGCCGAAGTGATGGCCGCGGGCCTCGACGTGATCCTGGGCGATGCGCAGGTCAAGAGCGTGCTGGTGAACGTGTTCGGCGGCATCACCGCCTGCGATGAGGTGGCAAAGGGAATCGTGCAGGCGCTCGCCATGCTCGGAGAGGCGGCAACCAAGCCGCTCGTGGTGCGGCTTGACGGCAACAATGTTGAGGAGGGACGCGCCATCCTCGCTGCGGCCGCGCACCCGCTCGTCACGATGGCGGACACGATGGACGGCGCCGCGGCAAAGGCCGCCGAGCTGGCGAAGGAGAACTGAACCATGGCGATTTTTCTCGATGAGAACTCGAAGGTCCTCGTCCAGGGGATGACCGGCTCCGAGGGGCAGAAGCACACGCGGCGCATGCTCTCGGCTGGCACGCAGGTGGTTGCCGGGGTGAACCCGCGCAAGGCGGGCACCTCCGTTGAGTTTGAGGTTGCCCCGATCGGCGAGGGTGCCGCGAACGTTGTTGACGGCACCGTGTCCGTTCCCGTGTACGGCTCCGTGGCGGACGCGAAGGCGGCCACGGGCGCGAACGTCTCGGTGATCTTTGTGCCGCCGGCGTTCACGAAGTCCGCCGTGATCGAGGCTGTCGACGCCGATCTGGACCTCGTGGTCATCATCACCGAGGGCATCCCGGTGGCGGATAGCGCCGAGTTCTTCACGTACGCGTCGCAGAAGGGCGTGCGGCTGATCGGGCCGAACTGCCCCGGCATCATCTCGCCCGGAAAGTCCAACGTGGGGATCACTCCGCCGGACATCACGGGATCGGGGCCGATCGGCCTCGTCTCGAAATCGGGCACCCTCACCTACCAGATGATGTACGAGCTGCGGGATATCGGCTTCACCACCTGCATCGGCATCGGCGGGGACCCGGTCATCGGCACCACCCACATAGACGCGCTTGCCGCGTTCGAGGCGGATCCCGAGACGAAGGCGATCGTGATGATTGGTGAGATTGGGGGCGACGCCGAAGAGCGCGCCGCCGAGTACATCGCCGCACACGTCACCAAGCCGGTGGTTGGCTACGTGGCCGGATTCACTGCACCCGAAGGTAAGACCATGGGTCACGCCGGCGCGATAGTCTCTGGTTCGTCCGGTACCGCTGCGGCGAAGAAGGAAGCGCTTGAGGCGGTTGGCGTGAAGGTGGGGAAGACCCCCACCGAGACCGCCAACCTCGCACGCGAACTCTTCGCGTAGCCCGCGCGCGGCGACTACGCCAGCAAAGCACGCTTAAGGGAGCGAGATTGGACGCAAGACGCGGCGTCCAATCTCGCTCCCTTAGTGGTCTCACCGCCCGGCTCGGGTAGCGGCGGGCAGCGCCCCGCCTTGACGCCTGTGGCGCCCACCTTGGTGCGGGCCCCCGCGCGCCGTCATTCTGCGCGGAGCGTAGCGGAGTCGCAGTACCCAGGCTCAGGATCCTCGCGCAACGAGGGCGACTGGGTCCTGACTGGATCCCGGCGCCGCGAGTCGAAGCGCGGCGCGGGGTGGTGTGAGACGTAGCATTGGCACCGATGTCTGACTCAACGCCACCACGCTTCGCCCTGCCCGAGGGCTGGCTTCGCAGCACGTTCGCGGGGATCGAAGCCGCAGTACTTTCGTGGCTGATCGCCGTGCTCGGCGGCATCGCCATCTACATCCTCACCGGCTCGGCGCCGGGCCTCGGCGAGGCGCGTTGGACGTCTGCGGTCACAGTGGCGACCGGCTGGTGGTGGACGGCGTTCGGCGGCGAGATCCTCCTGGACGAGGGCACCTACTCGATCGCACCCCTCGGAGTCACTCTCATCACGGTGTTGCTGCTGCGCGGATCGATGCGACGCGTTCAGGCAATCTCCCCAGGACTCGCCGCATTCTCGATCGCCGGGTTCTTCGTCTCCACCTCACTGTTCTCGCTCGTGCTCCCGGACCGCACGGCGCCGTCGGTATTCGGGCCGCTTCTCCTCGCAATCCTCGTGGCGCTCACCCTCGTCCCGTTGCCGGTCACGCGGCTCCCCGAGTGGCTGCGCGGTGGGGTGCGCGTGGCGTCTGTGGCGTACGGGGCCGCCCTCGTCGCAGGGCTCATCACCCTCGTGGTGGCGATCGTGCAGGGGTGGGACGCGATCCGCAGCATCCACGACGCCCTCCAACCGGACCCAGTCTCCTCCGCGATCCTGATCCTGCTGCAGCTCGCGTACCTCCCCAACGCCGTCATGGCGGCGCTCGGATACCTCGCGGGCCCGGGATTCGTGGTGGGGACGGGAACCCATTTCTCCGTGTTCACGACGACGACGGAGCCCCTGCCCGCGATCCCGACACTCGGGGCATTACCCGCCCCCGGTGACGGCC
>JAKDIE010000225.1 GCA_030450655.1 Ruaniaceae bacterium | reverse complement strand
TCCAGGACGTGCGTGGGGGTGGCGGGCAGTTCGCGGCCGCCGTTGGCGATCATCACCGAGAACCACGGGAGCACCACCGCAGCCACAGCGAAGGCCCAGCGCCACGGGCTCGGGGTAATGACCATCAGGAAGAAGCAGGCCGTGCGGATGGACATGGACACCAGGTAACGGATATTTCGGTCCCGCGTGTCCTCCGAGAGGGCGCGGCGCGCCGAGGTGATCTCGAAGATCGTCTCTCGTTTTGTGCGCACTAATCCAGGCTATCCCCCGAAACACTGTGGCGGTACTCCAAAGCCCCGTGTCAGGGGGCGTCGGTACGGTGAAGGGGATGAGTACAAGTAGAAGCGCGCTCGTCACGGGCGCGAATAGAGGAATTGGCCGCGCCATCGCCGAGAGGCTGCTGGCCGATGGCCACAAGGTGGCCTCAATCCACCGCTCGGGGACCTTACCGGCCGGCGTGTTCTCGGCGATCGGAGATGTGACGGATACCGAGAGCGTGGACGCGGCCTTCGCCGCGATCGAGGCGCACCAAGGCCCGGTGGAGATCGTGGTCGCAAACGCCGGCATCACGCGCGATCAGCTCCTGATGCGCATGAGCGATGCGGATTTCGAGGACGTGATGGACACGAACCTCGGCGGCGCGTTCCGGGTGTCCCGGCGCGCGGTGAAATCGATGATCCGGGCGCGGCACGGCCGCATCGTGCTCGTCTCCTCGGTGGTGGCGATGTACGGTGGGCCGGGCCAGGTGAACTACTCCGCGTCCAAGTCCGGCCTGATCGGCATGGCCCGCTCGATCACCCGCGAGCTGGGCGCGCGCAACATCACCGCGAACGTGGTGGCGCCCGGGTTCATCACCACGGACATGACTGACGCACTGCCGCAGGCGCAGCAGGATGCGTACCGCGCGGCGATCCCCGCCGCCCGGTTCGGCACAACCGAGGACGTCGCTGCAGCGATCTCCTTCCTCACTTCGGACGATGCGGGGTACATCTCCGGCGCAGTGGTGCCGGTCGATGGTGGCCTCGGGATGGGACACTGACATGGCAGGATTCATGAGCGGCAAGAAGATGCTCGTCACGGGCGTGCTGCGGGACAACTCGATCGCCTTCCACGTGGCGCGCCTCGCCCTCGATGAGGGCGCCGAGGTGATCCTCACGTCCTTCGGCCGCCAAATGAAGCTCACCGAGCTTTCCGCGCGCCGCCTGCCGAGGCCGGTGCCGATCGTGGAGCTGGATGTGACCGACGCCGATCATCTGGCCGCGCTCGCAGGCCAGGTCTCGCAACACACGGACACGCTGGACGCCGTGGTGCACTCGATCGGGTTCGCCCCACAGTCAGTGATGGGCGGGCGGTTCCTTGAGGCGCAGTGGCCCGATGTTGCGACGGCGATGGAGATCTCGGCGTTCTCGCTGAAGTCCCTCGCCACCGCCACGGCGCCCCTGATGCCGAACGGCGGCGCACTCGTGGGCCTCACCTTCGATGGCTCGTTCGCGTGGCCGGTGTACGACTGGATGGGCGTCGCCAAGGCCGCCTTCGAGGCCACCGCGCGCTACCTGGCCCGCGATCTCGGTCCGAGCGGCATCCGCGTGAACCTCGTCTCGGCCGGCCCGATCCGCACCACCGCCGCCACCTCGATCCCAGGCTTCGAGGAGATGGAGGGCCGCTGGTCCGATCGCGCCCCGCTCGGCTGGGACGTGACCGATCCGGAGCCCACCGCGCGCAGCGTGGTCGCACTGTGTTCGGACTGGTTCCCGGGCACCACCGGCGAGATCGTGCACGTCGATGGCGGCGTCCACGCGATGGGTCAGTGATACTGGAGGGGTGATGAGATCCCTCGTACTTCTGCGCCACGCCAAGGCCGAGGCCTACGGCGGCCTTGGGGACATGCAACGGACACTCGCCCCGCGCGGGCGGCGCCAGGCCAGTTCCTTTGGCGCGCAGTTGGCGCAGGAGGCGGGGCCGTTCGACCTGGCCCTCGTCTCGGGCGCCTTGCGCACGCGCGAGACGTACCGGCTGCTGGCCGCGGGCTCCGAAGAGTTTCCCACGCCGCGCGTGCTGGACGAGCTCTACGGTGCGAACCCGCGCCAGCTACTCACGCTCCTCCAGGGGCTCGCCGATGAGACGAGGTCCGTGATCGTCGTCGGGCACGAACCCGTCATGTCCACGCTCGGGTACCTGCTGCATGACACCCAGGACAACGCGGCGCGCCAGATCATGCTCGGCATTCCCACGTCCACGGCGATCGTGCTCGATGTGCCGGTGGGGTGGGCGCAGCTAGACCGCAGCGCCGCGCACGTGCGCAACGTGCTCCGCCCTGCGGAGTAGGGTTCAGCCGATTCCCGCGAGGAGCGCGGCGGCGTCCAGGCGCGGGAATGGAATCTGCGCGTCCGCCGCCTTCGCCAGCACCGGCTTCGCGCAGTAGGCGATCCCGAGATCCGCGGCCTCGATCATCTTCAGATCGTTCGCGCCGTCACCAATCGCCACCACGGGGCCGGGATGCGCCGCCCGCCACTCGGTGAGCGCCGTGAGCTTCGCGTCCGCGTCGATGATCGGTCCATAGGGACGGCCGGTGAGTTCGCCGTGCCGCGATTCGAGGCGGTTCGCACGCACGTAGTCGATCCTGAGCCTCTCGGCGAGCTGATCAACCACCTCGTGGAATCCTCCGGACACAATGCCGACGGCGCCACCGGACTCGTGAACCAAATCCACCAGGCGCTTCGCCCCGGGGGAGAAGCGGACCGTGGCCGCCACCTCATCGATCGCCGCCGTGGGAAGCCCCGCGAGCAGGGAGAGGCGTTCGCGCAGCGACTCGGCAAAGTCGAGTTCACCCCGCATCGCTGCGGAGGTGACGCGCTCCACCTCCTCGCCCACGCCCGCGTAGTGGGCGATCTCTTCGATGACCTCGGAGGTGATCAGGGTCGAGTCCACGTCCATGACCACCAGGCTGGGTGGCCGGTGTGCGAGATCGCCCGTCACGTGCGCCGCCGCCACGCCCAGGGCGTTCCACCCTGAAATCAGGTCCCGCATCATCGCGCCGTGATCGTGCCCCGCGTGCGCGAACGTCACGGGGGGCACAACACCGGTGAAGTGCAGGCCCACGAGCCCATCCAGCGGCACGGCGCGCCGCTGGAGCCCCAACCAGCCAAAATGGGTCAGGGCGTCCGCGGTGTCCGCGACGAGATGGTCGGGCAGTTCCGGTGCAACGAGGGTGAAGCGGGTCCTCACCGGGTCACGCGGGCACCCTTGGGCACCACTGTGACGCCGCCCTCGGTCACGATGAAGCCGCGCTCGCGATCGTGCTCGTGGTCAACGCCGATCTGGGCACCCTCCTCGATCACCACGTTCTTGTCGATGATCGCGTGGTTGACGGTGGCGTTGCGGCCCACCTGGACGTCGTCGAACACCACCGAGTTCCGCACGGAGGACCACGAGTTGACCCGTGTTCCCGGTGAGATCACCGAGC
>JAKDIE010000224.1 GCA_030450655.1 Ruaniaceae bacterium | reverse complement strand
GTGGACCAGATTGAGACCCGGACCGCGCGCCTCGCCTCCGAATTGGTGATCTCCGCAGAAATGGCCGGAAACCTCGTGGTAGTACGGACTGTGGCCGGCGCTGCCCAGTTTCTCGCATCGGCGTTCGATCGCACCGTCATGGATGGAATTCTGGGAACAGTGGGTGGGGATGACACGATCCTCGTTGTGGCGCGTTCAGTGAAAGACGCCGCAGACTTCGAGGCGATGCTCATCGCGCTCGCCGAATCCGAGAGGAGCTAGAACGATGAGTCTTGCACTGTGGGGTGGCCGCTTCGGCTCTGGCCCGTCCGATGCGCTTGCGGCGCTCTCCCTGTCCACGCACTTCGACTGGCGCCTCGCGCAGTACGACATCGCCGGTTCGCGGGCGCACGCGCGGGTGCTCGCGGCGGCGGGGCTGCTCTCCGAGTCCGAACTGCGAGGCATGCTGGAGGCCTTGGATGCGCTGGCCGACGACGTGGCATCGGGTGCGTTCGCTGCTGCCCCCAGCGACGAGGACGTACATACGGCGCTCGAGCGCGGACTCCTGGAGCGGGCCGGTGAACTCGGTGGAAAGCTTCGCGCCGGGCGTTCCCGCAACGACCAGATCGCGACTCTGATCCGGCTGTACCTGCGCGACGAGGCGCGGGCACTCGCGGGGGAGTTGGCCGATTACGTGGACGTGCTGATCGCGCAGGCCGAGCAACTCGGCGACGCCATCATGCCGGGGCGTACACACATGCAGCACGCGCAGCCGGTTCTCGTGGCGCACCATCTGCTCGCGCACGCCTGGCCGATGCTACGGAACATCGATCGGCTTCGTGACTGGGATCGCAGGGCAGCGCTGTCCCCGTATGGTTCGGGGGCCCTGGCCGGTTCGTCGCTCGGTCTTGACCCTAAAGCGGTCGCGGAGGACCTCGGTTTCGATGGGGCATGTCACAACTCGATCGACGCCACGGCATCCCGGGACATTGCCGCCGAGTTCTTGTTCGTACTCACCGCCGTCGGCATCGATCTCTCGCGCATCTCGGAGGAGATCATTGCGTGGGCCACCAAGGAGTTTTCGTTCGTGCGGCTGCACGATTCGTACTCGACCGGCTCCTCGATCATGCCGCAGAAGAAGAACCCGGACATCGCCGAGCTTGCGCGCGGCAAGGCGGGGCGGCTCATCGGTGACCTGACGGGGCTGCTTGCCACGCTGAAGGCGCTACCGCTGGCGTATAACCGCGATCTGCAGGAGGACAAGGAGCCGGTGTTCGACGCCGTGGACACGCTGCATCTGCTGCTGCCCGCAGTGACGGGCATGGTTGCAACCCTCACGTTCAACACCGAGCGGATGGCCTCGCTGGCGCCGCAGGGCTTCTCGCTCGCCACGGACATCGCAGAATGGCTCGTGCGCGAGGGTGTGCCGTTCCGCTCGGCCCATGAGATCGCCGGCGCGTGCGTGCGCGTGTGTGAGGAGCGCGGGATTGAACTGTGGGATCTCTCGGACGCGGATTTCGCGGCGATCGATCCTGCACTGACGCCGGGGGTGCGTGCGGTGCTCTCGGCCGAGGGGTCGGTTGCTTCGCGAAATGGTTACGGCGGGACCGCGCCGGCGGCCGTGGCTGTGCAACTCGCCGAGGCGAAGGGCGCTGCTGCCCGGGCGCGTGGGTTTGCTCAGCACGGTCGCTGAAAGGGCCCGGTATCGGGCACAATGGTCTTGAGCCACCGCTCGTTGTGACTTCATTCCACGGACGTAACGTCCGATTCTGTCCAACGGCGGTGGCTCACCCAATTCCCTCGTCGTCGGACGATAGACTCTGTTGCGGTATTCCCACAACGAAAGGTAGTGACGTGACGGATCTTGTCGACGAGTTGGAGTGGCGCGGCCTGATCGCGCAGTCTTCCGGGCTCGACGCGCTGCGCGAGGCTCTCTCGAGCGGACCGATCACGTATTACTGCGGCTTCGACCCCACGGCGCCGTCGCTGCATCACGGGCACCTTGTCCAGCTGATCCTGCTGCGCCACCTCCAGCTCGCGGGTCACAACCCGATCGCGCTCGTGGGAGGTGCCACGGGCATGATTGGCGACCCGCGGATGAGCGGGGAGCGCACACTGAACCCCAAGGAGGTCGTTGCCGAGTGGACGGAACGCCTGCGCCAGCAGATCGAGCCGTTCCTCACGTTCGATGGCGAAAACGCCGCCCGCATGGTCAATAACCTCGACTGGACGAGCGAACTGACGGCGATCGACCTGCTGCGGGACATCGGCAAGCATTTCCGCCTCGGCACGATGCTCGCGAAGGATACCGTGGCCCGGCGCCTCGAGAGCGACGAGGGGATGTCCTTCACCGAGTTCTCATACTCGCTGCTGCAGGCCAACGACTTCCGCGAGCTCTACCACCGCTATGGCTGCTCGCTGCAGACCGGCGGCAACGACCAATGGGGCAACCTCGTGGCGGGCCTCGACATGATTCGCAAGGCTGACGGCGAGCCTGTCCACGTGCTGACGACGCCGCTGATCACCAAGTCCGACGGCACCAAGTTCGGCAAGACCGAGGGCGGCGCCGTGTGGCTCGCCCCGGACATGATGAGCCCGTACGATTTCTTCCAGTTCTGGCTGAACACCGACGACGCCGATGTGGTGGGCTACCTGAAGACCTTCACCTTCCTGGACCGCGAGAAGATCGCTCGACTGGAGGCTGCCGTTGCCGAGCGCCCGTTCGCCCGCGAGGCGCAGCGCACGCTCGCCCGTGAGGTGACGACCCTTGTGCACGGCGCGGTAGCGATGGCGGATGTGGAGGCCGCTGCTGCGGCGCTGTTCGGGAGCACCGACCCGCGCAAGGTCGATGCGGCTGCCCTTGCGGACGCCGTCGCCCACCTGCCCTCTGGCACCGTGTCCGTGGGTGAGACGTCGATGGTGGACTTGATCATCGCCGTCGGCCTGGAGCAGGGGCGCAGCGCGGCACGGCGCATGATCGCGGATGGCGGCGCGTACCTGAACAACACGAAGATCCTTGACGAGGACGCGGTCCTGGCCGACGCAGATCTCATCTCGGGCGAGTTTGTGCTGGTGCGCAGGGGCAAGAAGAAGCTGGCTGTGGGCCGGATCGGCTAAGTTTCGGCAGGGCTGCCTCCCGCGCGAGAAATGACGGAGTCCCGCCGACATCGGCGGTTCCTCGCGGACTGGTGGCCAGTGACACAACGGTGGAGAGCCGTGCCTGGTATCCTGCGGATTCCGTACCGGCTAGGCTTGGTGGGATTCCAGACAGAACAGAGGATGCATCATGACGGATGCCGAGAACGGCGCCAGCAACGAGGAGTCGAAGCGAGAGTACCGCTCCTTCTCAGACCGCACGGGCAAGCCCAACGAAGGTGGGGGACAGCGCCGCGACGGCGATGACCGCCGTGGCGGCTACCAGGGCAACCGTGAAGGTGGCGGCTACCAGCGTCGCGATGACAACCGTGGCGGCGAGAGCCGTGGCGGTGGCTACC
>JAKDIE010000223.1 GCA_030450655.1 Ruaniaceae bacterium | reverse complement strand
TCGGGCGCTTAGGCCACCACCACCGCGCTGGGCGCGCTCCGCCGACGCCTCTGTCGTGCCGTGCGCGCGGCCTTCACCGCATCCAGCGCCTTCCCGGTCTTCACCGCAATGGCCTCACGCGCCGCATCCGCCACCTGCCCCCACTGGGAACGATCCGGTCTCGGGTTCGGCAGCGCGTAGCGGAACACCTTGCCCCAGGCGGAGGCCACCTGGCGGGGCAGCGACCCCGTCACGTACCGCAGCCCAAACTCGTCCATGATCGCCCGGATCTTGGGCGCGATCTCGGCGTACCGGTTGCTCGGCAGATCCGGGAAGAGGTGGTGCTCGATCTGGTGGGAGAGATTCCCCGTCATGATGTGCATGGCCTTGCTGCCGGTGATGTTGGCTGAGCCGAGCATCTGCCGCACGTACCATTCGCCGCGCGTCTCGCCCTCGATGGACTCCACCTCGAACGTCTCCACGCCCTCGGGGAAGTGACCACAGATGATCACCGAGTGGGTCCAGATGTTCCGCAGCAGGTTCGCCGTCATGTTGGCCAGGAGCGTGTAGACGAACGAGGGCCCGCTGATCAGCGGGTGCACCACGTAGTCCTTGCTCATCTGCTTGGCGGACTTGGTGAGCACGTCCCGCAGCTCCCGCTTGAACTCGGCGGCGTCCTTCTCCCCCGCGAAGTACTCGGCCGTCTGCAAGTCATACGCCGCAATCGCATACTCGAAGAAGCACGCATTCAGCGCGTTCAGCACGGGCTGGAACACGTGCGCGAGCTTCCACTCCTGCTCGGGATCCACGCGCAGGATGTGGTAGCCGAGATCGTCATCCATCCCGATCACGTTCGTGTACGTGTGGTGCCCCACGTTGTGCGATTTCTTCCACTGCTCGGCCGGCGAGGCGAAGTCCCACTCCCACGTGGTCGAGTGGATCTTGGGATCGCGCATCCAGTCCCACTGGCCGTGCAGAATGTTGTGCCCGATCTCCGTGTTCTCCAGGATCTTGGCCACCGTGAGCCCCGCGGTCCCCACGAGCCACGCCGGCCAGAACCGGCTGCCCAACAGCACCGCCCTGCTCGACATCTCGAGGATCCGCTGCGCCCGGATCACGGTGCGAATGTACTTCGCGTCGTTGGCGCCGCGGCTGACGAGCACCCCGTCCCGGATCGCGTCCAGGCGTCGTCCGATGTCCTCAATGTCCGACGGCGATAGCTTGGCTATCGGGTTCGCCTTACCGGAGGCCGTGGTTGCCTCGTGCTGACGCGCGGGCGAGTTGGTGATGCGGGTATCGAGCGTAGTTGTCACGGTGGGTCTCCTGGTTTACACGGCGATTCGGCAGGGCCCGGCGGCCGCCGAGATGCAGGTTTGGATGAGCAGCGGGTCTTCGGGGTCCACGCTGGTGAGTTCACCGGTGCGCAGATCGCGCACGCTGCCCTCGGCGAGTGGCACCACGCAGTTGAAGCAGATGCCCATGCGGCATCCGGAGGGGAGGAGCACGCCGGCGGCCTCGCCGGCGTCGAGAATTGGAACGCCGGCGGGCGCATCCACCGTGACCTCGGCCTTCGTGAACGTCACCTCGCCGCCTTCGCCCACAGCCACCACGCGTGGCCGGAACCGTTCCGTGTGTAGGAGCTGGCCGATCCCGGCGTCCTCCCAGGCGGCCTCGGCGTCGTCGAGCATTCCGGTGGGGCCACAGGCCCACGTCTCACGCTCACGCCAATCGGGCACCACCTCGCCGATCCGTCCCAGGGGCAGAACGCCCTCGGACCGCGTGAACCGCGTGACCAGCTGGATCCGGCCCTCCGCGTGGAGGCGCTCCAGCTCCCTGCGGAACATCATCTGTTCGGAATCCGGCGCCGAGTGCACCACCACCACATCGTCCAACTCACCAAGGTGCGAGCGCAGGATACCCATCACCGGCGTGATGCCGCTGCCGCCGGTCACGAAGAGCGCCTTCCGCGGCAGCTCGTGCGGCACGGTGAAATCGCCCGTGGCCTGATCGAGCATGATCATGGTCCCGGGGCGCAGGGCCGTCAGGAGGTGGTTACTCACCACGCCGCCCTCGATCGCCCGGGCGCTGATCGTGATCACGTCACCGCTGGGGCTCGTGATCGAGTACGCGCGCCAGTGGCGCACCCCGTTCACGTCGATCCCGATCCGCGTGTACTGGCCCGGGCGATGGCCGCGCCACCCCTTGCCCGGCTGGATCGCAACGCTGGTGGAGGTGGCAGTCTCGTGGGCCACGCCCAGCACCCGGCCCCGCAGATCCGCGCCCGCGCGCATCGGATTGATGAGATCGAGGTAATCGGCCGGCAGCAGCGGCGTGGCGGCCAATTCCACGAATCGGCGCAGGCCAAGCCCCAGCCCCGAGAGGGCTCGGCGGGCGGTGCTCGTGCTCTGCATCACACACAGCGTAACCTACGCCCCCGTAACTTACGGTGCCGTATCAAAACTTGCCACGCGCCGCGGGCCACACCCCTCCCGTCCCAGGGTTCTCCCAGCTTCCACGCAGGCAATTGCCACGGAAGCCCCAGGCCCCGCACATTCTCGCGCCAGGGTCCTCGCAGACCCGTCTGGCGGAATAGATACATCGATACCCGCCGCGATCTCCCCACCGAAGGAGCCCTGATGACCGCCACCGCATTCGCACCAGAGGCACTGCACCCCACCCCGGCACTTAGCCCGGCGGCCCGCCACTTCGAGCCGGTCTCGCTCTTCGAGCTCTCCATCGTCGCCGAGAACCTCACCCGCCACGATCGCAAGTACGTGGTGGCGCTCTCCGATCTCCCGGCGATCCTCGCGAGCTTCCCCAGCGCCTCCCGCATCCTCGAAATCGATGACGCCCAGCACTTCCCGTACACCTCCACCTACCTCGACACCCTCGAACTGGACTCCTACCGCCTGGCCGCCACCCGGCGTCGTCGGCGCTTCAAGGTCCGAACTCGGAACTACTCCAACGGCGCCGCGTACCTCGAGGTCAAGACCCGCGGCCAGCGCGGCCTCACCGTCAAGGAGCGCATCCCATTCGACGGCGAGCACCCGCTCTCGGCCACCTCCGCGGCGTTCATCGCGGACGCCTTCGCCGTGGCCCACATCGACGGCCCCAACCCCGCCGATCTCTGGCCCGCCCTGCGCACCTCGTACACCCGCACCACGTTCCTCCTGCCCGACGACGAGGCCCGGGTCACGATCGACACGGACCTGGCGTTCCGCTCACTCGCCGCAGATCCGGCGAGCCGGGCGCGCCGCGCCGCCGCACCCCACGGCGGGGTCGTCGAGCTCGGCCCACTCGCCATCGTCGAGACGAAGGCGATGGCCGCCACCGCCGTTGATCACGCACTGTGGAGCCACGGCTACCGTCCCACCCGCATCTCGAAGTACGCCGCGGGCCTCATCATCACCAACCCGGAACTGCGGCCTGGCCGCTGGCACCGCACGCTCACCCACCTCGTTCCCGACGCGCTCAGCGCCTAGACAAGGACTCACATCATGCCTCGATACCGAA
>JAKDIE010000222.1 GCA_030450655.1 Ruaniaceae bacterium | reverse complement strand
CGTCGAGATCGCCGTCGTCGGCAGAATCCTCGAGATCGTCGAGAAGGAGATTGAGGGCCGGTTCCACGGTTCGATTCTCCCACGGGCGCCGTGGCGCGCTCTCCGCGGCCGCTCGGAGGGCCGGGGTTCGCCCGGGCACGCGGGCATAGCACAATGGGTATATGGAGACACAACACTCAAAGCTTGCAGTGATCGGTGCGGGATCGGTGGGGACGTCCGTGGCGTATGCCACGCTGATCAAGGGATTCGCGCGGAACGTTGCACTGTATGACATCAACACCACCAAGGTGGAGGCCGAGGTCCTGGACCTCGCGCACGGTTCGCAGTTCTTCGCACCGAGTTCCGTGACCGGTGGGGATGATCTCGCCGTGGTCGAGAACTCGGACGTCGTAGTGGTCACGGCCGGCGCGCGACAGAAGCCGGGCCAGACACGCCTGGACCTCGCCGAGGCGAACACCGGGATCCTCCGTGACCTCCTCCCGAAGCTCGTGGAGCGCGCGCCGAACGCCGTCTACGTGCTCGTCACGAACCCGTGCGACGTGCTCACGGTGGCCGCGCAGCACCTTGTGGATCTGCCTGCCGGGCGCGTCTTCTCCTCGGGCACTGTGCTGGACACCTCGCGGCTGCGCTGGAAGGTTGCCCGCGCGGCCGGAGTTTCCTCGGACTCGGTGCACGCCATCATGGCGGGGGAGCACGGGGACAGCGAGTTCGCGATGTGGTCCTCGGCCACGATCGGCCAGGTGCCGCTCGCTCAGTGGACGAATTCCGACGGCGACCTGGTGTTCCCTGAGGAGGTTCGGGACGAGTTGGAGTACGAGGTCGCTCACGCGGCCTACAAGGTCATCGAGGGCAAGGGCGCCACGAACTACGCGATCGGCGTGGCCGGCGCGCGGATCGTGAACGCGATCCTCTCGGATTCGCACGCGGTGCTGCCCGTCTCGGCCGTGCTCGAGGATTACCACGGGGTCAGCGGCGTGGCGATGAGCGTGCCCTGCGTGGTGGCGAAGGACGGCATCTCGCGCCAACTCAAGTTCCCGATGAACGATGCCGAACTGGGGAAGTTCCACGCCTCCGCCGATGCGCTGCGCGCCACGGGTGCACGCCTCGGGATCTAACGCCGAGCGCGACGCCACGCCTCGCCGCCGCCGGCTTCGCTCTGAGAGTTCAACCAGCGATAATCGGAACCATGCAGATTGCGCGATTCGCACACGGTGACAACCCCCGCTACGCCATTGTTGACGGCGACGACCTCGTGGTCCTCCGTTCGGACCCGCTGTACGACTCGTACGACACCACGGGGGAGCGCGTCCCGCTCGACGGCGCTCGCCTCCTCTCCCCGGTGATCCCGCGGTCCAAGGTGGTGGCGATCGGCCGGAACTACGCCGAGCACATCAAGGAGCTCGGCAATGACATGCCGACGGCGCCCGTGGTCTTCCTGAAGCCCAACACCTCGGTGATCGGTCCGGATGACCCCATCGTGCTACCGGAGTGGTCCGAGGAGGTGCATTACGAGGCGGAGCTCGCCGTCGTCATTGGTCGCCTGTGCAAGGACGTGCCGGTGGAGCGCGTGCCCGAGGTGGTGTTCGGGTACACGGTGGCGAACGACGTGACGGCGCGGGACGTGCAGCGCGCGGAGGACCAGTGGACGCGCGCGAAGGGCTTCGACACCTCGTGCCCGCTTGGGCCGTGGATCGAGACCGATCTCGACGTGTCCGATCTCGCCGTGCGCGCGTACGTCAACGGCGAGCTGCGTCAGGACGGGCGCACGCGGGACATGATCCTCGGCGTGCCCGAGCTAGTGGCATTCGCCTCGAGTATCTTTACGCTCCTGCCCGGGGACGTGATCCTCACGGGGACTCCGGCTGGGGTGGGACCGATCGCCGTCGGGCAGCGTGTTGACGTGGAGATCGAGGGGATTGGCCGCTTCGGCAACCCGGTGCTGCGCCGCTAGCGCAGCGCTACGCCCAGTTCAGATCGGGCTTACGCTCGTGATCGGCGCAGTCTGTCAGGTACAGATTGATCAGGGTCTGGTACGGAATCCCCGTCTGGTCCGCGACAGCCTTGAAGTAGTTGATGGTGTCGAGATCCAGGCGGATTGTGACCTGCTTCTTGATGCGTCGCGTGTAGGGATTCGGCACCGCATCGCCGAAGTCATACTCGTCTCTCATGTCAGTCACCTCTTCTTCCTTGTCCGTAGGTCTGTGTCTCTCGTGTGGTTGCTTTTCGTGCGGAGATGAGCCGGATGATGCCCTGCCGTTCCCGATAGCAGTGCGCAACGACCAAGACCCGCATTGTCCCGCTCATCCCCATGATGATGAACCGCTCCTCGACGATTGAATGATCTGGATCGTCGATCACAAGTGCGCGGGGGTCGGTGAAGACAGTCGATGCTTCGCCAAATGACACTCCGTGCTTGGCTCGGTTCGAGGCATCTTTCGCCTCATCCCACTCAAACGCGAGCCCGGCCATAACTACATTGTAGGTATCCCTCGTGCATTGGGCAAGGTTGAATTACGCACCGCGTCCGCGGCCGAAGGAGGATGAAGGTGCGCTGGCGAGGACGAGGGTGGTCGCCAATTGCGCCGATCAGAGGCATCATGCGGCGCTTCTCTGCCAACAACGACCACCCTCGGCAGGTCGTGAGCCGCGACGTGGCTGGGGCGCTACCTGAGCGCAGCGCCCATTCGCTCGATGGCCTCGCGGAGGGTGTCCCGGGTCATCGCGAAGTTGAAGCGGAGATCGCCGGGGGACCCGCAGGTGGCGCCGTCGTTGCAGCGCACGCCGGCCGTCTCGGCGAAGAAGTCGCCGGGCTTCTCGATGCCGAGCTCCTGCATGTCGAGCCAGGCGAGATACGTGCCTTCGGGGACGGCGTAGCGCACTGCCGGCAGATGCTCGGCGAGCAAATCGCCCAGCAGGAGCGCGTTGCCGCGCAGGTAGGCGACCACCTCGTCGATCCATTCGCGCGAGTCGCGGTACGCGGCGGTGGACGCCACGTAGCCGAGTGTGGAGGCGCTGTGCCCGTAGTAGCCGTTGATGACGGGCGTGAGCGCAGCCCGATCCGCGTCCGCCGTCACGATGAGCTGCGCGGACTTGAGCCCGGGGATGTTCCAGCCCTTCGATGCGGCCGTGGCCGTGATCGAGTGCTGGGCCGCGGCCTCGCTGATCGAGGCGTACGGGACGTGGCGCAGGTTCTCGGCGAGCACGAGCGGCGCATGGATCTCGTCAGAGAACACTCGGGCGCCGTGCGCCTCGACCACCTCGGAGAGCGCCAGTAGCTCCTCGCGGCTGTACACCCGGCCCACGGGATTGTGTGGATTCGTGAGAACAACCATCCGTGCCCCGGCTCCCAGAGCGTCCGAGATGGCGTCGAGATCGAGGCTGTAGGCGCCGTCGCCGGCAAAGATCCCGGGAACGAGGACCGCCGGGTATCCGAACGTGGTGGTCACGTTCAGGAACGGCATGTACGCGGGGGTGGGGACCACCACGGGGGTGCCCG
>JAKDIE010000221.1 GCA_030450655.1 Ruaniaceae bacterium | reverse complement strand
CCCCCCCCGGGGGGTTTCTCCGGGTCCACTGGGGGTGTGGCGGGCGCGCGTGCAACCCGCTGAACTTGATACATGAGAGAGATATTTGATTGGAAGATTGTGTACGAAGCACTCGCCGGCATTCCGTTGCATTACGGGGTGGAGGTGACGAACTCGGTTGTCGTGTGCACGATGCGCGTGGATGGAACACGTGCGGAGTTGGGCGGGACGATCCGGGTGGATGGGGAGGTGGTGGACGAGCCCCGCGTGATTCTCGAAATCCTCCGGGCCCAGCAGAGATTGGGTTGCAATGCCGCGCTCATCGTGGTGGTGAGTCCCGGCACCCACGCACGCATCACGGAGTTTTTCGACGCACTCTATCAAGACTGGCCACTTGAATACCATGCGGGAAATGCACTGCACACACGGGACGCCATCGCTGCGGGCTGTGGATGCGGCGAGACTGTCGAGATGGGGGACCCACTGGAACTCATGGGCACGGTCACCTCGTCACGATATTGGGGTCGCAATGTGCTCTCGAACGAGCGAGATTTCCGTGCCCGCCGCACCCCTGGTGCGGTACTCGCGCGCAAGCTCGATGAACTGCTTTCCCAGGTGCCCACTCCGATCGATACCACGGGCGCAACCGAGCATCTGCTGCGGGCAGTGCGCACATTTGGTGCGCCCCCAATGACACAACGAGCCACCATCCTGCGGGCCCTGGAGATCGCCGCGTTTCGCGATGGCTTCATCTCATGGGCGAGCTCCACTAGCCCTCCGCCGTCCGATTTCACGCTCGTTCCCTCACATTCGTCGGGACCCGACGAATTCCGAATTCGCGACGCCATCTCGACCGTCCTGGACCTGTGTAGGTGGATGCCGGAGGGGGCAGCGGCGGCGCCGATCGGCACTGCCGCGTACCTGGCCTGGTACTCCGGTAATGGCCTCCAGGCTCGGGTGTTGACCACGCAAGCGCTGGAGGAGGACCCGAGCTACCGCCTTGCCCTCCTCGTTGAGTCCGCGCTGACCGGAATGGTCGCGCCTCCTTGGGTCACACCGGAGGGGGCGCGGCTGGTAAGTTGAGGACATAATCGAATATTGGGCCGCTATGAGCTGCGTCGGGAGAGTAGTTTCACTCACCGGAGGAGCAAGTCCCCGCCAATCTCTCAGGTAAAGGTACCGGCACAGCAAGGCCACTCTGGAAAGCAGGCGCACGCCTCACCCACGGTGCAAGTCCTTAAGGACGAAGCTCTCAGGTTCCACGACAGAGGGGGGTTAGTCCGATGCTGAACGAGGATGAGATGACCCTTCACGAGACTGCCCTCCGCGCGGTGCACGAGCGCGATGGCGCAACGGTGGTTCCATTTGCTGGCTGGGCGATGCCAGTTCGATACGCCTCCGACCTCGCGGAACACCGCGCGGTGCGCACTGCTGCGGGGCTCTTCGATCTCTCACATATGGCCCAACTCGAGGTCTCAGGACCTGATGCCGGGGCGGCGCTTGGACACGCTCTCGTGGGGGTGTACGAAGCGATGGCGATCGGCAAGGCGAAATACTCGATGATCACCACCGCTGCCGGAGGAATCGTCGATGATCTGATCGTCTACCGGATCGCCTCCGAAGAGTTTCTCGTCATCGCCAATGCCTCAAATCGTGAACGGGTCCGTGACGAAATCGCCGAAAGGTCGGCGCACGTTTCGGTGCAGGTGATCGATCACACCCACTCGCGCGCAATGATCGCGATCCAGGGTCCCCGGGCCGCCGCCATTCTCTCAGGGCTCACAACCACGCCGCTTGAGGCGATTCGCTACTACGCGATCACACCCGCGCAGGTAGCGGGAATCCCGTCGCTCCTGGCACGCACCGGCTACACGGGCGAGGATGGCTTTGAAGTGATCGTCCCCGCAGAGTCCGCGGTGACATTGTGGGACACCTTGCGGGAGGCCGGAGAGTCAGAAGGCCTCGTGCCGTGCGGACTAGCAGCGCGCGATACCCTCCGCCTCGAAGCCGGAATGCCGTTGTACGGGAATGAACTGAGCGAGGACGTGACGCCGTACGAGGCGAACCTCGGCCGAGTTGTCAACCTCGATCACGCATTCGTGGGGCGCGATGCGCTTGCCGCCGCGACCGAGCCGCGGCGTCGGCTCGTCTCCCTCGTGGGTGAAGGAAGGCGCGCCGCGCGCGCCGGGAGCGTTGTGCGCGCAGGTGGGGTCAACGTTGGCATCGTCACCTCAGGTGTCCTCTCGCCGAGCCTCGGCCACCCCATCGCCCTCGCGCTCGTGGAGACCGAGCACGCTGCCGAAGGCTCGATCCTGTCCGCCGACGTGCGCGGAACTGAGCTTCCCATGACCATTGTTGCCAGCCCCTTCTACCGCCGTTCCTGAGAGGAATCATCATGTCCATCCCCACTGACCGCCACTACACCGCCGATCACGAGTGGATCCTGATTGATGGCAGCCACGCCACCATCGGAATCACGGCCCACGCGGCCGAGGCTCTCGGTGACATTGTCTACGTGGACCTGCCCGAGTCCGGGACCGTTGTGACGGCGGCCGAGAGTTGCGGAGAAATTGAGTCCACAAAGTCGGTGTCCGAGCTGTTCTCTCCCGCCAGCGGGGAGGTCGTCGAATCCAACGAGTCGCTCGATGGCGCGCCGGAAACGGTGAACTCGGACCCGTACGGCGAAGGCTGGCTGTGGAAGATGACGGTCGATTCGGTGGGGGAGTTGCTCGACGCCGCTGGGTACGCCGCGCTCATTGAGGCTGGGGAATGACCTACACCGAACGCCACATTGGTGCGTCCGCTTCGGATCGCACCGCGATGCTCGAGGTGATCAAGGCAGAGAATCTCGACGCGTTGCTGCGCGCCGCCGTGCCGCCGTCGATCTACGAGCCTGCACCAGCCGCAGGGATCCCCGCTGGCGCGAGCGAGGAGCAGGTGCTCGCCCGACTGCGTCAGATCGCGTCGAAGAACGTGGTGCGAGTCTCCATGATCGGGCAGGGCTACTACGACACGATCACGCCGGCGGTCATTCAACGGAATATCCTTGAGAATCCCGCGTGGTACACGGCGTATACGCCCTACCAGCCGGAGATATCGCAAGGTCGCCTCGAGGCGCTCCTCAATTTTCAAACGATGGTGGGAGATCTCACGGGTCTTCCAATAGCCGGAGCGTCGATGCTCGATGAGGCAACCGCCGCCGCGGAGGCGATGCTGCTGGCTCGTAGGGCATCGAAGGCAAAGGGTTCCCGCTTCTATGTGGAGCGTGACACCTTCGCGCAGACACGAGCAGTGATCGAGACCCGGGCGAACGCCGTCGGCCTTGAAATCGTGGAATTTGATGCGGCCGATGCGCCCACCTTCGAGGGAGCCTTCGGTGTGCTGATCCAGCAGCCTGGAGCCTCGGGCCGTGTACTCGACGATGGCACGCTCACACGCATCGCGGTGAGCGCGCATGAGGCGAACGCACTGGTGGCTGTTGCGCTCGATCTCCTCGCCGCAATTCTGATCGGTGCGCCGGGGG
>JAKDIE010000220.1 GCA_030450655.1 Ruaniaceae bacterium | reverse complement strand
ACGGCCTGGCCACCAAGGTCTACCTCGCAGCCAACCCCTCCCACCTGGAGGCCGCAGACGGCGTGCTGGAGGGCATCGTGCGCGCCAAGCAGGACGAGCTGGGCGACCCGGACCTGCCGGTGGTCCCCATCCTCATCCACGGTGACGCTGCCTTCGCGGGTCAAGGCGTGGTGGCCGAGACCCTCAACCTCTCTCAGCTGCGCGGATTCCGTGTGGGCGGCACAATCCACCTGATCGTCAACAATCAGATCGGCTTCACGACGGCGCCCTCGTCCTCACGCTCGAGCCAGTACTGCACGGATATCGTCAAGGGCCTGCAGGTGCCCGTCTTCCACGTGAACGGTGACGATCCGGAGGCGGTGGCGCGGGCCGCGAGGCTCGCATACGAGTACCGCCAGGAGTTCAACAAGGATGTCGTGATCGACATGGTCTGCTACCGCCGCCGCGGTCACAACGAGGGCGACGACCCATCGATGACGCAGCCGGTCATGTACAGCCTCATCAACGGCAAGCGCAACGTGCGCCAGCTTTACACCGAGGCCCTCGTGGGCCGCGGCGATATCACCCCGGAGCAGGCCGAATCGGCGCTGGAGGACTTCAAGGCACAGCTGGAGCGGAGCTTCTCGGATGAGGGCCGCGCGTTGCCGGATAGGGACACCGAATCCGTGAAGGGCCTCGAAGTTCCCGCCTCGCAGCAAGAGGACGCGGGCGTGATGATCGGCTGGCGCACCGCCGTCGATCGCAATGTCATCGAGCGGATCGGCCAGGCGTACCTGCGCTACCCGGAGGGCTTTGAGGTGCACCCGAAGCTCAAGCAGCTCACGGAGCGGCGCGAGCACATGAGCCGCGAGGGCGGAATCGACTGGGGCTTCGGAGAAATCCTTGCGTTCGGGTCCCTGCTCATGGAGGGTATGCCCGTCCGTGTGGCTGGCCAGGACTCACGGCGCGGCACGTTCGTGCAACGCCACGCCACCTTCCATGATGCCAACGACGGCTCCGAGTGGACGCCATTGCGGTATCTCACGGAGGACCAGGCGAAGTTCTGGATCTACGATTCGGCGCTCTCCGAATACGCGGCGCTCGCCTTCGAATACGGCTACTCCGTGGAGCGGCCAGATGCCCTCGTGGCGTGGGAGGCGCAGTTTGGCGACTTCGCCAATGGCGCGCAGACCGTTATTGAC
Source organism: Ruaniaceae bacterium (assembly GCA_030450655.1). Lineage (GTDB taxonomy): Bacteria > Actinomycetota > Actinomycetes > Actinomycetales > Actinomycetaceae > KH17. The sequence goes on along the minus strand of JAKDIE010000220.1, from coordinate 2,324 downwards.
GAGTTCATCTCCTCGTCCGAGCAGAAGTGGGGGCAGCGTTCCTCTCTCGTGATGCTCCTGCCACACGGGTACGAGGGGCAAGGACCGGATCACTCATCCGGCCGCATCGAGCGCTATTTGCAGCTGTGCGCGGAGGACAACATGACGGTGGTGCAATGCACCACGCCCGCCAATCACTTCCACGTACTGCGCCAGCAGGCGTACTCGCGGCCCCGCAGACCGCTCATCGCCTTCACTCCCAAGCAGCTCCTCAGGCTGCGTGCGGCGCAAAGCTCGGTGGAGGATTTCACGGAGGGCACGTTCCAGCGCGTCATCGAAGATACCGTGACCGCGGCAACTGCGCGGCGCGTGATCCTCGTATCGGGACGCCTCTACTACGATCTCGCCGCATACCGCGAGAAGAATGGCATTACCGATGTCGCGATCGTGCGGGTGGAGCAGCTCTACCCGCTCGCGATCGAGGAGATCCGGGCCGCCATCGCGCAGTTCCCGAACGCCGATCTGGTGTGGGCGCAGGACGAGCCTGCGAACCAAGGGTCGTGGCCGTTCATGGCGATCAACCTTTATGGCGAAATCGACCGCCGCATCAGGCGCGTATCGCGTCAGGCCGCGGCCTCACCGTCGACAGGTTCGGGATCCCGGCACCAGGCAGAGATCGCCGAGATCCTGCGAGACGCCTTCGCGTAGCCCCGTTGGGCCCTATGGCCCACGCATTCACGCCTTCCACACAGGACTATTGATAGAGCCAGTGTGTAGGGAGGTGGTGCGGCATGTTAACGGCGACGACGTCGGGACTCTCCGGGCGCGCGATGCTCCTCTCAACGTTGCTCGCGCACCCGATCGAGAACGATCAGCTCTGGCAGATTCGTGACGAGAGCTTCGGCATCCAGTGGGACCGCAACACCCCCGAGGCGCGGCGGGCGATCGCGTTGCTACGCGAGTCTGCCACCGCACGCGAGAATGACGCGAAGCTGGCGGCCGATTTTGAGCGCCTCTTCGCGGGAGCCCCTCCAAGGATTATTCCGCGGGAATCGGCATATGTGCCCGGCGTGGACCCGGACGAATTGCACCGGCTGTACGACGACGCCGGCGTCTCCATCCCATGGGCCCTTCCGCCGGACCACATCGCCTGCGAATTGGCCTATGTGGCGCAGTTGCCGCTCGTCTCGCCGTCCCCCACCCGCAGCATGACGGCGTTCGTGCGCGATCATCTTCGTACGTGGGCACCGCTGTGCCTGGGCGAGATTTCCCTACGCGCCGGATCTCTCCTTTACCAAGGCATCGGCGCCCTTGCCATGGACTACATCGAGTCAATCCCCGCGCACTGACGCCGCGGCGCCCGCGAGGGATCACGGCGGGTACGCAGGACGAAAATCTGAGCGAGCACGGGGGCGGCCGTGCGGGGACTGCTCAACAGACACAAAAACGGGCCACCCTCGGGTGGCCCGTTCGTGCGTGTACTTACGCGTTGGGGCGGTTGCCGTGATTCGCGGCGTTACCCTTGCGCGAACGGCGCTTACGGCCTCGCTTGCTCATGTGAGCTCCTCTCGTCAGAGACCCCACGGGTGCGGTCTCTACGCCCGCGCCCATCGCGCGAACAAATCTGTCCTATCGTAGCGGCTCGCCGAGGCTGCCTATGCCGTGCCGTCGCTCGTCCGGTACACCGTGATGCTCTGGCGCATCACCGTGATCTGGCCGAGAACCCGGATACGGAGCGATTCGGGGGCCTGCTCGATGCAGCAACGTCGCAGAAGCTCGCGGACGTGGCGCTCGGCCTCCTCCTCCTCGGTGCAGTGTGGGCAGTGCTCCAAGTGGAGCTTCATGCGGGCGTTCTCAGCGCTGTCCAGCTCGGAATCGAGGTACGCGAAGAGCCGCGCGATCAGATCGTTGCAGGAGCAGTCATCCGTCATCGGACGATCCCCTCGTGCTTGACGTAATCCGCGAGCGCCTCGCGCAACTGCCGGCGGCCACGGTGGAGGCGGGACATCACGGTACCCAAGGGGGTCCCCATGATCTCGGCGATCTCTTTGTAAGCGAAACCCTCGACGTCGGCCAGGTAGACAACCATGCGGAAATCTTCGGGTAGCGCCTGGAGCGCGTCTTTGACCTTGGAATCCGCGAGGGAATCCAGTGCGTCCATCTCGGCGGAGCGCAGTCCATTGGAGGTGTGTGCCTCTGCGGCGGCGAGCTGCCAATCCTCGATCTCGGCCGAATCGGAGCGCTTGGGCTCGCGCTGGGCCTTGCGGTAGGTGTTGATGTACGTGTTCGTGAGGATGCGGTACAGCCAGGCCTTGAGGTTCGTGCCGGGCTTGAACTGGTGGAAC
>JAKDIE010000219.1 GCA_030450655.1 Ruaniaceae bacterium | reverse complement strand
ACGCACGCGGCCAGCGCCATCCCGAAGTTTTCGGCGCCGGGCCGCCCGATCAGCCGGAAGATCACCACGGGCAGGGTGGGAGCATCGGGGCGCGCCAGGAACGAGGTGGCCCCAAACTCGCCGAGCGAGACCGCGAAGGCGAAGCCCACGGCCAACCCCAGAGACCTCACCAGCGGCGGCACGTCCACGGTCCCCCACGCGCGCAGCGGACTCGCGCCGAGCACGGCCGCGGCCTCGCGTTGGCGCGGATCGATGGCGCGCAGCACCGGCAGCACCGTGCGCACCACGAGCGGCAACGCCACGATGGCCTGGGCGATCGGGATCAGGATCATCGAGGAGCGCAGATCGAGCGGCGGCCGGTTCAGCGTGATCAGGAAGCCGAACCCCACGGTCACGGCCGAGACACCGAGCGGCAGCATGAAGACGGCGTCCAGCAGGCCCACGCCGCGGGCGGCCACTGGGTTGCGAGGCCGCTGCGAGATCACGATCGCCACCATCGCCCCGAGGACCACCGCGATCAGCGTGGCCAGCGCGGCCACCCGCAGCGAGTTCCCGAGCGCCTCCCACACGGTCACGGTGAGCGCGTTCCGCCCGCCGGTGGTGCCGAGGTTCACGTAGTTGCCGAACCCCCAGCCCTGCGGCGTGCGGAATGAGCGCACGAGGAGCGAGAGCAGCGGCGCCGCCAGCAGTCCAAGGACGACGACGGCCGTGATCGCCACCGGGATGGCATCCCGCCGGAGGTGCAGCGGGCGATCCACCCGCGCGCGCAGTTGGAGCGCGCGCTCGCGCGATGTGCGGGCCCGCCCCGCCACCCACAGCGCGGCCGCCACCACGGCGAGTTGCACCACCGAGAGGACGGAGGCCGCGCGAAAGTTGAGGAACTGCGTGGTTTGGAGCCAGATCTCCGTCTCGATCGTGCCGAAGCGGGTGCCGCCGAGCACGAGGACCACGCCGTACGCCGTCGCGCAGAAGAGAAACACCACGGAGGCCGAGGAGGCGATGGCGGGGGTGAGCTGCGGCAGCGTCACGGTGACGAAGCGGCGGGCCGGCGAGGCGCCGAGCGCGGCGGCGGCCTCGGTGGCGCGCGGGTCGAGGCGGGCCCACATGCCTCCCACGGAACGCACCACCACCGAGTAGTTGAAGAACACGAGCGCCAGCACGATCGCCGTGTACGTGCCGTCGAGGCCGAGGAAGCCGAGCGGACCGGTCTCGATCAGGAGTGAACGGAACGCCACGCCCACCACCACCGTGGGCAGCACGAACGGGACGGTGACCACGCCGCGTAGGATCCGCTGGCCGGGGAAGCTGCAGCGGTAGAGCACGTAGGCGCCCGGGATCGCGAGGGCCACCGCGAACGCCGTGCCGAGGATGCCGTTCGCCAACGTGTAGCCGATGATCCGCCAGGTACGGCGGGAGGAGAACACCTCGGCGAATCCGCTCAGGTCCAGGGCGCCGTCCGCGATGAAGCCCTTCGCGACCATGTTGGTGACAGGCCACGCGAAAAAGACCGCGAGGACTGCCAGCGCGATCGCGGCGGCGCCGAGGAGCAGCGCAACGGATGGGCGGTTTCCGCGCGCACGGACGGGAGCGCTCATGCCCGCCCGCACCGGCGTGCTCACTTGGTTACGCACCGCGCCTACTCACCGGGCAGAACCCACTCACCGGGCCAAACCCACTCACCGGGCCGCGCCCCTGCACCGCACCGCGCGTACCCACGCGCCCGCGCGCCGCACCTACTCGCAGCGCTGTACTCGCGCACCACACCGCCCACATCGTCATTCTGCGCGGAGCAACGCGGAGTCGCAGAATCCAGGCGACTAGGCACGCCGAAGGTTTCTGGATCCTGCGACTCCGCGCAGGATGACGAGGTCCGGTGAACACCTACCCGAGCACCTCGAGCCACTCCTCCAACCACACCGTGCGGTTCTCGGCGATCAGAGCCGGGTCCAGTTCCACCGGGTTCTCGGTGAGCGGCGCGAACTCGGCCCAGTCAGCAGGGACGTGCTCGGCGATCACGGGGAACATCCACATCGCCTCGGGAATTGCGGCCTGGACCTCGTCCCAGAGCAGGAAGTCCACGAGCGCCTCGGCACCCGCGGGGTTCTCGGCACCCGCGATCACGCCCGCGTACTCCACCTGCCTGAAGCAGGTGGCGCGCACGGCAGCGGTGCGGGGGACGCCGTCGTCGTCCAGTTCGGCCGCCGGCGAAGTCACGTACGAGAGCACGATTGGCCGCGGGCCGTTGCCCTCGGAGCCGGAGAAGTCCACGTAGTACGCGTCCGACCACCCGTCCGCGATCCTCACTCCGTTGCCCTCGAGTTGGGTCCAGTAGTCGAGCCAGCCGTCCTCGCCGAAGTGGCCGATCGTGGCAAGCAAGAAGGCCATTCCGGGCGACGACGTTGCCGGGTTCGTCAGCACTGTGAGGTCCGCGTAGGCAGGGTCCGCGAGATCCTCGAAGCTCGCGGGGACCTCGAGCCCGGCATCGGCGAACCACTCGAGATCCACGTTGATGCACACTTCACCCTGATCGATGGGGGTGAGGGTCCCACCGAAGGTGTCAATCCCCTCCGGCGCACGATCCGAGACGAACGGCGCGAGGACGCCTTCGTTCACGGCGCGGGAGGCGAAGGTATTGTCGATCCCGTACACCGCGTCACCCAGCGGAGAATCCGCGGTCAAGATGAGCTGATTGGTCAGATCTCCCGCGTCGCCGGGCGCAACGAGAGTGATCTCGTAGCCGGTCTCTGCTGTGAAGGAGGCCAGGACGTCGTCGGGCAGATAGAACGAATCGTGGGTCACGAGCGTGACGGTTCCGCTGCCCTCCGCACCCTCGGCGCCCTCACTGTTGGGCGCACAGGCCGCGAGGGCAAGCGCTGCAACGGATATGCCGACGACGGCGATTCTGCGGATGGTCATGCGTCCTCCATTTCCGGAGTCACACCTTCGGCCCGACTCCTAAGGAGGGGCGGCCGCAGAGTCACCCTCGCGGCCAGAGAACTCAACTCCCTACGCCGGTGCGAACCGGATCAGGTGTGAGGGTCTGCTGTCCGAGATCCCGTGGATCCCGTTCGCACTCTCAGCGCCCGGATGGCGCTCCCCTGTCGATGCCGCCACTATACCGCGCCGTGCGAGCCACGAACGGAGCGGGATTGGGCGTGACATTCGTGGCCGTGCGGCCCGGGGCGCAGGTGCCGATAGGATGGAAGTCACACGAAGGAGGCACGAGTGAATGCGACCACCCAGAAGCTAGTGACCGCAGGAACGGTGGCCCTCGCCGGCCTCGTTGCGGCAAAGGTCCTCGAAAAGGGCTGGAAGCTTGTGACCGGCCACGAGGCCCCGATTGATTTCGACGACGACCAGACGTCGATCAGTGAGTTCGTGATCTACGCTGCCGTCTCCGGCGCGATCTTGGCTGTGGCGCGCGCCGCCACCCAGAAGCAGACCAAGAAGGCGTTCGCCACCATCGAGAAGTCCTAGCGCCCCGGCGCGCAGTGATCGCGTCTTCCCGTGC
>JAKDIE010000218.1 GCA_030450655.1 Ruaniaceae bacterium | reverse complement strand
CGCGCAGGATGACTCAGGCAGGTTCACCTGGGATCGCGAACCGAACATCTACCGGGCCCCGAGCGCCACGATCGTGCGCGCGGCAACGTCCTCAACACTCCCGACGGCGTCCACGGGCACCAGGAGTCCACGCTCGGCATAGTGGTCCTGCAGTGGGGCTGTCTGCTCGCGATACACCTTCAGGCGGTGCCGGATCACCTCTTCGGTGTCATCGCTACGCCCTTCGATGGCGGCGCGCGCGAGGAGTCGCTTCACGATCTCGGTGCCCCGGATCTCGAAGTCCACCACGGAGTCGATTCCATTGGACCCGAGGATGCCATCAAGCGCGGCGGCCTGGGCGAGGTTGCGCGGGTAGCCATCCAGGATGAAGCCCTGCGCTACGTCGTCGGCCTGAAGCCGTTCAGCGAGCATCCGGGTGGTCACCTCATCGGGGACCAGATTCCCCTTGTCAATGTAGCTGCGGGCGAGTTCGCCGAGCTCACTGCCGGTCTTCATGTGCGAGCGGAAGAGCGCCCCCGTGGAGATCGTCGGAATGCCGAAGTGCTCGGCGAGGCGGGCAGCCTGCGTGCCCTTACCGGCACCGGGCGGGCCCAGGACGATCATCTTAGTCATTGCAGGAAGCCCTCGTAATGCCGCTGCTGGAGCTGGGAATCGATCTCGCGGACGGTCTGGAGGCCCACACCCACCATGATCATGATCGTGGTGCCGCCGAACTGCATCGTGCTGCTGGCGCCCATCGCCGAGATCACGACCACGGGCAGCAAGGCCACCACGGCGAGGTACAGGGACCCAGCAGTGGTGAGGCGGTTCATCACGTACCGCAGGTACTCAGCGGTGGGCTTGCCGGCGCGGATGCCGGGGATGAAGCCGCCGTACTTCTTCATGTTGTCCGAGACCTCGTCCGGGTTGAACGTGATCGAGGTGTAGAAGAAGGCGAAGAAGATGATCAGCAGCGCGTACACGGTCATGTACCACGGGCCCTGACTGAGCAGGAAGTGCTGCTGCAGCCACACGGACCAGGCGGCCTGGGGGGCGAACTGTGCCGCCAAGACCGGCAACTGGAGGATCGAGGACGCGAAGATCACGGGGATCACGCCGGACTGGTTGATCTTCAGCGGGATGTACGTGGGCGAGCCGCCGTAGAGGCGGCGCCCCACCATGCGCTTGGCGTACTGCACGGGGATGCGGCGCTGCGTGAGCTCCACGAACGTGACGGCGAGCGTGATCGCGAGGATCAGCAGGATCATGATTGAGAAGTTCAGGACGCCGTTCGCGCCACCGGCCAGCGAGATCAGCTGGGTGGGGAAGGACGCAACGATCGAGGTGAAGATCAGCAGGGACATGCCGTTGCCCACGCCGCGCTCGGTGATGAGCTCGCCGAGCCACATGATCAGGCCCGTGCCGGCGGTCATCGCCAAGACCGTGAGCATGTTGCTCCACGGCGTGGCGTTCGGCATTGGGTCCACCGTGCACCCGGGGAAGAGTTGCCCCGTGTTGGCCATGGTGATGACGACGACGGACTGGAGCACTCCCAGCGCGATCGTCAAGTAGCGGGTGTACTGCGTGATCTTCGTCTGGCCGGATTGGCCCTCTTTATGCAGCTCTTCGAGGCGCGGCACGGCCACGCGCATGAGTTGCATGATGATCGACGCGGTGATGTACGGCATGATGCCGAGCGCGAAGACCGAGAGTTGGAGGAGGCCACCTCCCGAGAACAGGTTGACCATGTCGAGAATCGACTGGTTGGACGCGTTCACACAGATCTGCACGTTGGCGTAGCTGACGCCGGGTGCAGGGATGAAGGCTCCGAAGCGGAAGATCGCCATGATCGCCAAGCTGAATAGCAGTTTGTTGCGCAGATCCGGCGTGCGGAACGCCTGTGCGAATGCCCTAAGCAAGTTTCCTCCATCTTCCTTGACCAAGGTCAAGGTTACCTCGCGCGAGCGCGAGATACGCCGCGCAGGCACCTGGCCTGCGCGGCGTATTACGCATTACGGCTGGGCGATCGAGCCGCCCGCGCCTTCGATCTTGTCCTTCGCGGAGCCGGACCAGGCGTCCACCTGGACCTCGAGCTTCACCGCGAGGTCACCGTTGCCGAGAACCTTGACGAGCTGGCCCTTACGAACCGCGCCCTTCGCGACGAGGTCCTCAACGGTCACGGTGCCACCTGAGGGGTAGAGCTCCGAGAGCTTGCCGAGGTTGACAACCTGGTACTCGACCCGGAACGGGTTCTTAAATCCGCGGAGCTTGGGCAGGCGCATGTGCATCGGCATCTGGCCGCCCTCGAACGCCTCGGGAACGGTCTTGCGAGCACCCGTACCCTTGGTTCCGCGGCCTGCTGTCTTACCCTTGGAGCCCGCACCGCGACCCACGCGGGTCTTCGCGGTCTTGGCTCCCGGGGCGGGACGCAGGTTGTGGATCTTCAGAATGTCGTCTGACATCACTTCACCTCTTCCACGGTGACGAGGTGCGCCACCGTGCGGATCATGCCGAGCGTCACCGCGTCGTCCGAGCGGACGACTGACTGGCCGGGCTTCTTGAGTCCGAGCGAACGCAGCGTCTCACGCTGGTTGCGCTGCCCGCCGATGGCGGACTTGACCTGAGTGACCTTGATTTCCATCAGGCTCCAACTTCCTGGGTCTTTTCACGCTCGCGCGCCTCGGCCGCCGCACGTGCGCGCAGCAGACCGGCGGGGGCAACACGCTCCAGCGGAAGGCCGCGGCGTGCCGCAACCGCTTCCGGCTGCTCAAGCATCTTGAGCGCCGCCACGGTGGCGTGGACGATGTTGATGGCGTTTTGTGAACCCATCGACTTCGAGAGGATGTCGTGGATTCCGGCGCACTCGAGGACGGCGCGCACCGGGCCACCGGCGATCACACCGGTACCGGCGGATGCCGGGCGGAGGAACACGACGCCCGCGGCCTTCTCACCCTGCACGATGTGCGGGATGGTGCGGCCGATGCGCGGAACGGTGAAGAAGTTCTTCTTCGCCTCTTCCACACCCTTGGCAATCGCCGCGGGAACTTCCTTCGCCTTGCCGTACCCAACACCCACGGTGCCGTTACCATCGCCAACGACGACGAGGGCGGTGAAGGAGAACCTGCGTCCACCCTTCACAACCTTGGACACGCGGTTGATGGCGACGACGCGCTCGATGTACTGGTTCGACGGGTCGGGACGACGCGAATCGTTACGGCGTCCGCCGTCACGGTTACTATCGCGGCGCTCCCCGCCCTGGGTCTCCGAGCCGGAGCCGGCCCTGGTTCGCTGCTGTGCAGGCATGCTTTCCTTCGCTTCCGTCTCTACAGGCTCAGGCCACCGTCGCGGGCGCCTTCGGCGACAGCGGCGACTCGACCGTGGTACTTGTTCCCGCCGCGGTCAAAGACCACGGCCTCAATGCCGGCGTCGCGGGAGCGCAGCGCGATGAGCTGTCCCACCCGCCGTGCCTTGTCCTTCTTCGAACCGTCGGCTTCCCGCATGTCCACCTCGAGAGTGGAGGGGGAGCCGAGGGTCTTGCCGGCGGCGTC
>JAKDIE010000217.1 GCA_030450655.1 Ruaniaceae bacterium | reverse complement strand
TGTGTGCCGGATGACCACGTGCGGTAGCCCACGATGATGGGTGCGCGCGCAGCAGAACGCCCTGCCATTCCCCGCAGAGCCGTGGCAGGCGAACTCGGAATCCTCACGCCACGCGAACCTCGCGGGCAGCCTCCAGCGCATGATCCCGGTTTCGCGTGAGGCGCGCAATCGCCATGAAGGTCACAATCATCACGACCACACCGATCACAACGGTGAATGGGCTCGCCGTTAGGCCCGCGAAGATAAACATGACGAACACGATGGTGCCGTTGGTGATCGCGTAGGGAATCTGGGTCTTGACGTGGTCGATGTGGTCCGAGCCCGCACCGGTCGCGGCGAGGATCGTAGAATCGGAGATCGGTGAGCAGTGATCGCCGAAGATTCCGCCGGAGAGAACCGCACCGATGCAGAAGAGCATCGGTGCATCGAGGCCGATTGCGATCGGGATCGCCAGCGGGATCATCACCGCGAACGTGCCCCATGAGGTGCCCGTTGCGAAGGACATTCCTGCCGCGCAGAGGAAGATCAGCGCAGGAACTAGGAATCCGGGAATGTTCCCCTGGAGTGCTTCGACGATGAAATTCGCTGTGCCCATCTCCGCCAGCAGCGCCCCTAGGCTCCATGCAAGGACGAGGATGATGACCACGTTCACCATCTTTTCCATGCCGCTCACATAGGTGGAGAAGATGGCGCCGATCTTCTTCACCTTGAAGATGAGCATCAGGGCGATGAGCGTGAGTGCGGCGAACAGGTACGCGGTGCTCAAAGCGGCACGGAAGTCACCTCCGGGAATCGGTTGGGTGGGAATCCCATGCTGCCGAGCAGACTGAAGAGGGTCACAAAGAGCACCAGGAGAGGAAGCCAGATGAGGATGGGGCGGCTCTCCTGCTCCGTTGTCTCGTCCTCGAGTTTGTTCTCGCCGCGTAGCGGCACCGAGTTCGGCCAGTACCTTTCGCCTGTCTCCATGACCCGGTGCTCGGCGCGCCTCATCGGGCCGAGATCGGCCCGCGCGAAGATCACTACCGGGATCGACATAACCGTAAGGATCGAGTACATCTGGAACGGGATCGCCTGGACGAAGGCATCAAACTCAGACATCGCAATGCCGCGACGGCCGAATTCGTCCGCGATCAACCCCATGATGTAGATGCCCCAGCCGATGAAGGGGATCAGTACGGCGACGGGCGACATCATCGAGTCGAGGATCCACGCGAGCTTCTCACGAGACGAGCGCACCTTGTCGAAGATCTTTTCGAAGATTGGACCGAGGATGAGCGGGGTGCCGAGGTCCGAGAAGAAGATGACGAGGCCACCCACCCACGTAGCGAATTGTGCCTTGGCCCGAGTGTTGATGAATCGAGCGGTCTTCTGTGCGAGGGCCGATCCGCCTCCGGAACGCTCGACCAGCGCAACAAAACCACCGATGAAGAACAGCAGCACGATCACGCCAGCGTTGTAGCTATCCGTCAACTGAACCACGAGGTAGTCCTTCACCAGGGACATGCTCGTGGCGACGGGGTTGCCGGCCATCAGGATCAGCAGGCCCACGAAGATCGCCGAGAAAAGGGAGACCACCACGTTCCTGAAAGCAATGGAGAGGCCGATGGCGAGCAGCGGCGGAATGAGCGAGATCCATCCCATGTGTTCCATTGGAGTCCCTTCAGTGGGGCGACTGGCTGAGGCGATCGTATCCTGCGCTTGCCCGAGGCAGGTGAGCTATCGCGTGCCTTCGTCGCCCGGGAGTTGGATTCCCGTGAGTTCGACGGCGTAGTCCACGTGCGCCCGCAGGCCCTCACCGATGACCTCCATCGCCTCGGTGATCCCCGCGCGGCCACGCGGGATATCGGGGAGGATGTGGGGCGGCGAAAAGACCATGTGAAGCTTGCTGCGCGGCGCAGGGACGTACCCCACGGAGGCTCCCTCAGGCCGCGTTCCGAGGCTTGCCGCGTAGACGATCGGGGCCCCCGAGTTGACCGCGAGCCATGCCACGCCGGCGTGAACCGACTCCGCCCTGCCCTTGCCGCGCGTGCCCTCGGGGAAGATCCCCACCACGCGGCCCTCATCGAGAAGATCCTTCGCCGTGAGCAGCGAGGCGCGCCCGTTTTCGCGGTCCACGGGGATCTGCCCCGCCCAGTCCATCAGGAATCCGAGCTTCGAGGTGAAGAACTCCTTCTTCACGAAGATGTGCGAGCCGCGCGGGATGCAGCCGTGCAGAAGCGGGCCGTCCACCACGCCGATGTGGTTGCACGCCACGATCACGGGGCCGTCCTTCGGGAAGTGTTCCCTCCCGATAATGGTGGTGTTCCAGTAGCCCTTGGCGAGAAACATCCCCACGTGCCGGGACCACTTCGGACCCCAGCGTCGCAGGTCGTCTCCCAGCCGCTCAGCCACGCAGCGCCCTCTCAACGATCGCCACGCCCGCGGCGAAGGACTCATCCGGCACCATCGCCGAGTTGTCCAGCGTCACCACACCGTCCGGCGCCTCCATGAACTGCGAGACCGTGGAATCGCTCGCGTCCCGATCGTGCACCTCGTGCTTGGTGGCCTCCATCGAGGCCGCGTCCGCCGTGCCGTGGCGATCCACGGAGCGGCGCGCCAGGCGCTCCTCCGGGGACGCGATCAGCAGAATCCGCACGTCCGCATCGGGCGCCACCACGCTCGTGACGTCCCGCCCCTCCGCCACCACTCCCCCGCTCTGGCGCGAGGACTCGATGATTTCGCGCTGCAGGCGCTTCAGCTCGGCGCGCACCTCAAGGTTTACGGCCACCTTCGTCACCACCGAGGAGACCTCGCCCGTGTGCAACTCGTCCGTGACGTCCTCGCCCGCGAGCAGATACCGCGAGTTCTGGGGATCCGTCAGCACCACGAGCGGCATCGCCCGCGTGGCCGCAGCCACCGCGGCCTGATCGTCGAGGTCGATGCCCTGCCGCACCGCCCAGATCGTTGCCGCGCGGTACGTGGACCCCGTGTCCAGGTACGCCAGCCCGTAGTGTTCGGCGAGGCGCCGCGAGAGGGTGGACTTCCCGGACCCGGAGGGGCCGTCGATCGCAATAACCAGGCTCATTGGACTACCTTCCATCCCTGCTCGTCGAGGTGCCGCGCGAGTGGGGCCGCACTATCCGGGACCACTTGCAGGGTGGCCACGCCCATCGTGGCTCCCGCGGAGTGCTCCAATCGCACATCCTCGATGTTGACACCAGCATCCCCGATCACGGCGAAAAGCCGCCCGAGCTGACCGGGCGTGTCCGGCACCAGCACCATCACCTCGGCGTATCGCCGTGGCGCTCCGCCGTGCTTCCCGGGCACCCGCGCCACCCCCACCTTGCCGCGCTCGATTACGCCGGCGAGGGTCCGCATCACGCCGTCCGCCTCCACGCCACCGCCATCGGCTGCCGCGAGAGCCGTCTCCAACGCATCCAATTGAAGCCCGACGGCGTGCACGTGCGGCAGGAGGGCGGAGGCGTTGACGGCGAGTATCGGCGCCCACATCATCGGATCCGAGGCGGCGATCCGCGTCACGTCCCGCAG
>JAKDIE010000216.1 GCA_030450655.1 Ruaniaceae bacterium | reverse complement strand
CCGGGCCGGGGGCGCCCGGCGATTCCAGCGCATCGTCACCATCGTCGCCGTGGGCCCCATCACCGGAGGCGGCGGGCATGGCCTAACTGAAGGCATAAAACGCGAATCTCGCCGAAGAGTTGGCGCGCGCCAACGCCTCGCTGTACAACGTGAGCCAGGAGTACAGCGCGTACGTGCGCCGCGCGAAGGACAACGAGATTTCGGCGCAGCAGCGCGGTGTGGAGAAGGTCGGCGAGAGCCTGATGAGCGTGCTCGACGATGTCTCTCTCGCCCGCGAGCACGGCGACCTCGAGGGGCCGTTCAAGTCCGTCTCGGAGAAGCTGGAGAACACGCTCGAGTTGGGGTTCGGGCTGGTGCGTTTCGGCCTGGCTGGCGAAGAGTTTGACCCGGCGCTCCACGAGGCGCTCATGGACCAGACCTCTGCCGAAGTGACCGTGCCGACCATCGCGCAGGTGGTCCAGCCGGGATACCGTATCGGCGAGAAGGTTCTGCGACCCGCGAGAGTCGTGGTGAACTCGCCTGCATAATTTGACCACAACACTCACGGAAGGGGGTGCGGCGCAATGAGCGGCCAAGACTGGATGGAAAAGGACTTCTACGCCAAGCTCGGCGTTGACAAGAGTGCCGATGCCTCCGAGATCAAGAAGGCGTACCGCAAGCTCGCGAAGAAGTATCACCCGGACCGCAACCCCGGTGATGCGGCGGCGGAGGCCACGTTCAAAGAGATCGGCGAGGCATACGCCGTTCTATCGGACGAGGGCCAACGCAAGCAGTACGACGCGATCCGCGCGATGGCGGGGGGTGGCGCACGCTTCACCTCCGGACCATCGGGCGCCGGTGGCGCCGCTGGCTTCGAGGACATCCTTGGCGGGATGTTCGGAGGCGGTGGCGGCGGCGCGCGCTACCAGGCGCAAGGCGCAGACAACATGGAGGACATCCTGCGGATGTTCACCGGTGGTGGCGCAGGCGGCCGCTCCGGCGGCGGCTTTGGTGGCTTCGGCCGCCAGCAACCGCAGAAGGGTGCGGACGCCGAGGCGAGCACAAGCTTGCCGTTCCGCACGGCAGCCGAAGGCGCGCAGGTCCAGCTCACGATCAACGGGAAGCCCACGAACGTGAGGATTCCTGCCGGAGTGCACGAGGGCCAGAAGATCCGGCTACGTGGCAAGGGCCAACCCGGCGCGGGCGGTGGCCCCGCTGGTGACCTGGTGATCACCGTGCATGTGGAGCCGCACCCGCTCTTCTCGCTCGCCGGAAACAACCTGAAGGTCACTGTGCCGGTGAGTTTCGCCGAGGCCGTGCTAGGCGCCACGATCGAGGTGCCCACACTCGAGGGTGCGAGCGTCAAGGTCAAGGTTCCCGCGGGGACGCCGTCGGGCAGAACTTTGCGCGTGAAGAACCGCGGTGTGACCACATCTAGGGGTAAGGGCGACCTCCACGTGACTGTCGAGGTGGCCGTCCCACGCACCATGAGTGGTGCCGCCAAGAAGGCGGTCGAGGCGTTCGCGGATGCCACGGCCGGGGACGATCCCCGGGCAGGCCTGATGGAGGCGGCACGCCGATGAGGCTGTTGCTCAGGATCTCGCTGGCGGCGGAGCTCGCCGGCATGCACCCGCAGACCTTGCGGGAGTATGACCGGCTCGGGCTCGTTTCGCCGCAGCGCACGCAGGGGCGCGGGCGCCGCTACACGATGCGCGATGTCGAGAAACTGCGCGAGGTGCAACGGCTCTCGCAGGAGGAAGGCATCAACCTCGCCGGCATCAAGCGCATCCTCGAACTGGAGGACGCGCTGTTGCACGCTGATGAGGAGCTGCAGCGCCTGCGGATGATCGCCGAGCCTGGGCGCTACCGGGTATTTGCGGCGGGTTCGGAGGGCGAGGTGGTCGTGACGGCCGGTTCGCATCGGGCGAGCCGCGAGCATCACGCCACGCGCGGGGGTGCCTCGCGCGCCGTCGTCGTGTGGAATCCGTGAGGGCGCTCTCGGGAGTTCCCAGCCGAGGGTGAGAGACTAGGCGCGTACCTCAACCACAGGAGAATCAATGAACAACCAGCCGAGCCGTGGCGGTCCCATTGCGCTGATCGTTATCGGTATCTTGGCGATGATCGGTGCGCCGATTATCGGATTCATCGCTGCCGCGATGTCGATGCTCGGAGGCCTCGACATTGATCAACTGAGCAACGCCCAGACCGTGCGGAATGGTGAAACCGTCGCGATTTCCGGGGCCGGTACGTGGCTGATCATGCCCGAGGATGGGGTGTCCGCGCCGACCTCGTGCACGGTGCAGGGCGAATCCGGACAGGATCTCTCCACGACTTCCGCCGCAGGGATCCCGCAGTTCACCACGAGCGGCCCCGAGATAGTGGAGATCAACTGCTCGGGTGTGTCCTCGGTGCCACTCGTCATCCTGCCGGCGGGGATGTTGAGCTCGATCACCGAGAATGCCGGCGTCGTCGCTGGTCCTGTGATTGCCGGATTTGTGATCGGGTTCCTCGGTTTCGTGGCGCTAATCATTGGGATCATCTGGCTGGTGAAGGTGAACAAGAAGCGCAGGGAACTCGAGACGCCGTATGGCGGCGGGCCTTACGGGCAGCAACCGCCATACGGAGGCGCGCCTTACGGGCAACAGCCTCCGTACGGCCAGCAGCCCCCGTACGGCGGCGCACCTTACGGACAGCAGCCTCCGTATGGCGGAGGCCAACCGCCCCAGGGCCAGCAGCCTCCCTATGGGCAGGCACCGCAATATGGCGAATTCCCGCAGCAGGGTCAGCAGCCCCCGCAGTACGGAGCGACGCCACCATCTGATCAGGGCCCGTTGGCTCCGCCGCAGTACGGTGAGCGAATCGATCCGTACACGCCGCCGGAACCGCCGAAGTAGACGCAAAGGAGGGACGCACCAACTGGTGCGCCCCTCCTCTACTTCCCGGTAATGCGGCCGCTCAACCTGCGAGTGGGCGCCTACTCGCCGTGGTCGTCGTCCTACGTTGCGTGAATCGTTCCGGGGATGTGGTCCGCGGGGCCGTAGATGGCGTAGAGGCGCATCGGCACGTCACCGGTGTTGATCACGTTGTGCCACACTCCGGCGGGAACAAAGATCGCCCAGTCGTCCGCGACGTCCTCCTCGAAGGTCACTTCGTCCTCGGTGGGGCCCATCACGCAGCGGCCCGTGCCCTGCTCGAGGCGGAGGAACTGATCGTTGTCCGGGTGCGCCTCGAGGCCGATGTCATCACCCACGGGGATGGACATCACCGTCATCTGCAGGTGCTTCCCCGTCCACATGGTGGTGCGGTAGTTCTCGTTCTCAACCGTCGCCTTCTCGATGTCGAGTACGTACGGGTTCGGTCCGTGATCCATGGTTCCCTCCTCTAGGCCAGCCGGGTTGGCGAGGCCCTGATGTCTCTCCTTCGATGCTACGCCTCGGCGGTTTCGCCGTCAGGTCAGGTATGCCTGCTATACGCCACGAGCCGTGAGCGAATCCCGAGGGTGGTCGATGGTTCGGTGTTTTCTGCCCGACGGCGGCCTGCTCATGGGCAACATGTACAGGGA
>JAKDIE010000215.1 GCA_030450655.1 Ruaniaceae bacterium | reverse complement strand
AGATAAGTCAGATATTGGCGTCATTCCAAGGGAAAAGCCCGGAACCTCAACGATTCCGGGCCTCTCTTGCGGAGACGGTGGGATTTGAACCCACGGAAGGGCAGAACCCTTCACGGCCTTAGCAGGGCCGCGCACTAGGCCACTATGCGACGTCTCCTAGCAGCCCGTACAGGCTATCGCGCCAGATCGCGTCTCACAAAAGAATCCCTGATTTGTGCCCTAATCGGGGCCGTATCCACTGCGCGAACGCACGGCGACGGGTTGGCGTCCAACCCGTCGCCGCCGTTCACGGACGCCGTGGCCATCCAGCCGGCGATCTCAAGGTGGTCTAGAGAAGGCCTCGTTCGACCCCGTTCAGCACCCAGTTCACCTGCGGAGTGACGCCCGCATCCCGGAAGAGGTTGAACGCGGGGCAACGCCGCTCAACCTCCGCCACGAATGGCTCCAGGGCGTCTGCGGGGATCCCTGCATCGAGCCTCACGGTTGCGCCCAGCGACTGGAAACTCGGGGAGATTCCGGGATGCCCGGTCACTCCTCGCACGTCAATCGTGCCGGCGGCGTCGAGTTCGATCGCGTCGATCCGAATGTCCCGCTCCCGCGCCACCAACTCGATGATCACGGTGATGCAGCCAAGGAAGGCTCCCACCACGTAGTCCATCGGCGTGGGCGCCGAATCGTCGCCACCAAACGAAAGTGGCTCCGCCGTGGCGAAACCTCGCCCCGAGGCGGTGAGATCCGTGCGCAGAAGCCCACGCCACGTGCCGCTCGCATTGATTGCGATGAGGTGAGGCGAGAGTGCCGTATCCGGAGATTGGGTTGTTGAAGTAACGGTCATGAGTATGGTCCTTTCCTATGCCCTACGGCGATCACTCCCTGGCGCGCGGACGACCTCGCGAACGAAGACGGGGAGCAACCGCGAGGGCGATTGCTGTGAGTGATTCAGGGATGGGCGCACAGCCAGCGCCTGGGACGCCGCACTCCCTGCGTGATGCCTCGACCGCGAGGGATCGACACTCGCGGGAGGCACGTGCGGTCTCACACCGCGGCGAACATTCGCTTCATGGGTTCCTCCATCGCCACTGGCGTTAGCACCGTGCCGCGGGTGCGGCTGGTTGCTGCAGCGTCATCGAGCCAGGTCTCTCAGCTGCTCTGGATAGGTGCTGGTGACGCTACGGTGCGCAACCTCACCGCACAAGTCCCCGTCCACATTCCGGGACGTGACCGCCTGTCCGCGAACGCCGTCGGGCATAGAAACGGCGAAACCCCCGGGAATCGTAAGAGATCCCGGGGGCACACGCGGAGGGTAAGGGATTCGAACCCTTGGTGCGGGGTTACCGCACAATGGTTTTCAAGACCATCTCCTTCGGCCGCTCGGACAACCCTCCTGATCGCCTACGCAGTCTATCGTCTGCGCCGATGGCGGGGCGCAACGCCGGGCGGGGGCATAAGTGATGCCGGGACGCTCTCGCCTCCCGGCATCACTCGTTGCGCATCGTTGCGCGTCTATCCCTTGACGGAGCCCGCCAGGAGTCCACGCACGAAGTACTTCTGCAGCGAGATGAACACGATGAGAGGTACCAGCATTGACACGAAGGCACCGGCCGTCAGGAGGTGCCAGTCTTGACCGCGAGATCCTGCCATCGAGGACAGCGCCGCGGTCATCGGTTGCGTGACGTTGCTACCACCCGTGAACGTGAGACCAACCAAGAGGTCGTTCCACACCCACAGGAACTGGAAGATCCCGAACGAGGCGATCGCCGGGAGCATCAGCGGCAGCAGCACCTTAAAGAACAGCGTCACGTGCCCCGCTCCGTCCACCCGCGCGGCCTCAAGGAGTTCCCGTGGCACTTCTCCCATGAAGTTGTGCAACAAGAAGACCGCGAGGGGCAGCGCGAAGATCGTATGCGCTATCCACACCGGGAAGAACGGGAACTGGTTCACGATCGCCGCCACCGGCGCGAAGCCCGTGAAGATTCTCATGAGCGGAATCAGTGACATCTGTAGCGGCACGATCTGCAGCGCGAAGATGGCGACGAACACCCAGTCGCGTCCCTTCCACCGCAGCACCGAGAGCGCGTACGCCGCCATCGTGGCAAGAGCCAGCGGCAGCAGAGTCGCCGGGACGGTGATCACAATCGAGTTCATGAAGAATCCCGAGAGGTTCTCACCCGATGTCGATCCCCCGAGAACACGCCGGTAGTTGTCCAGCGTGAATTCTGGGTTCGATAGAAGGGTCCACCACCCAGTCGTCTTGATCGCCGCTTCAGGGCGGATGGACGAGATGAACAGCCCGAAGGTGGGGATCGTCCACAAGAACGCGATGACGACCGCAACGAGAGACCCGACCCGTGAGGTCAGCATCTTCGCGGCACGACCCGCAAAGCTCGGCTTCTCGCTACCCATCGGGTCGCTCGACATATCAACCATGGAGGTTTGACTGGTTGCACTCATGCTCCACGCACCTCCCTGTTCTTCAGCATCTGGCGAATGTTGTACAGCACGATTGGGATCACGAGCACGAAGATCACGACGGCGAGCGCCGAACCGAGACCGTTGTTTCCAAACGTGAACGATTGGTCATACATCAGGTTGGCGAGAACCTGCGTGTTGAACCGGGCTCCCGTCATCGTGCGCGTGATGTCGAAAATCTTCAGGGTTGCGATACCGATGGTTGTCAGCACTACCACCAAGGTGGGCCGAATCGACGGAACCGTGATCTTCGCGAACATCTGCCACGCGTTGACGCCATCGAGCCGTGCCGCCTCGATGATGTCATCCGGGATCGCCTTAATCGCGGCCGAGAGCAGGACCATGGCGAAACCGGCCTGGATCCAGATCATGACGACGATCAGGTAGAAGGTGTTCATGGGGCTGTCCTGCAAGAATCGGACAGGTTCGCCGCCCGCTCCCGTGATCACCGCGTTGAGGAGGCCGATCTGCCGCTGTCCCGCCGAGCGAAAATCGTACACAAACCGCCAGATAATACTGGCGCCCACGAACGAGATCGCCATCGGGAGGAAGAGCAGCGACTTCGCGTACTTCTCGAAGCGAGCCTTATCGACGAGGATCGCATAGAGAAGACCGATGCCGGTGGAGAGGGTGGGCACGAGTAGCACCCACCAGAACGTGTTGATCAGTCCCCGAACCGATTCGGCGTTCGTGAACACCCACTGATAGTTCGAGAGGCCCACGAAGACATCCGTGCGCCTGTCGAAGAACGACATGTAGATGGTGCGGATGGCCGGGTAGATCAACCCGAAACCGAGGAAGATAATTGCAGGACCGACGAATATCGAGACGACGATCGCCTGGCGGCCCTTTTCTCCCTTGAGCTTGTCCGCGAGCCTGGCGATCAACAGCAACACCGCGATGACCAGCGCGAAAGCGATGAGGGCCAGAATCATCTGGCCCACCTTTGTCCCAGTAAGGAATCCCATAATTGACACCGCGGTGGGGGTGCGAGCGTACCGCCCGCACCCCCACCGTCAGAGGCCCTTGTTTACGGCCAACTGCTCTGGATGTCGTCCAGCACCTGCTGCGAGGTA
>JAKDIE010000214.1 GCA_030450655.1 Ruaniaceae bacterium | reverse complement strand
TCGCGAGCAACCCATCGGCTGCCCACCCTCCCAGACTCAGTTCCAGGTGCCACGGTGCGTACCCGATGCGGAAGTCCCGCAAGGCGAAGTAGCTCTCGGACCACGGGGAGTTGGCCCACACGAGCGCAACGGCGGCCATGCACACCAGCAGAAGGCCCCCAACGGTCTCTTTGCGCAGGATTTCACCGATCCGCAACGCTTCACGGTAGGAGCCGCGTGCAGGGAACACAGGGGTCCGGGGAGATTCGGGCGATTGAGGGGCAGGCTTCGTCATTGAATGGCTCCGAAAACGGTCGGCAACAGATACGTCGACCAGACTTCCCGACACGCCACGGCCCAGACTACCCGCACCCATCGCCTCGTGGGAACCACTGCAGGAGAGTTCTACGCCACCGGATCCGCCGCGCACTCGCGAGCGCCTTCTGCCACCACGGCCATCCGGCACTCGGGATCGAGCTTGGACAGGATGGCGTACGTCAACGACGCAAGCTGGTCCACGCCGTCGGCATCAAGCCCATCGAGAACCCTCGCCCGCAGCGCCTCGGTGTTGAGCGGGCGCGCCTCGGCAAGCAGCGCCAGCCCAGCCTCCGTGAGGACAGCGTTGATCGCCCTGCCATCCTCACTGCAGGGCACCCGCCTCACGAGGTCCTTCCGCTCCAGCCCCGTCACCACACGCGAGAGCCGGGCCAGAGTGGCATTGGTGCGCGAGGCGAGCGCGCTCAGCCTCAGCCGGTGATGCTCGGCCTCCGAGAGCGCCTCGAGAAGCGTGTACTCGAAGGAGGTGAGGCCCACAGGCGCGAGTTCTTTGTCCAGCGCGGTGGGCAGCAACTCGAGCAGAGCGAGCAGCCGGGCGATGGCAATTCGCTCGGATTGCTGCAGTTCTGGAGTCCTCATGGCACCCAGTCTAGCAATAGTTGCATCTACAAGTATCGGGGCCTACAGTAATACTTGTCGATTCAACTAACCGCGTCTGAGCCCCACCTCACCGCACGTACCTTGGAGAAAGCAATGAGTTCAACCGTTGGCGAGCACGCCACGCCGAGCACGCCCACCGAATCCGTGAGCGAGCGATTCCTGAGCGCGGCCACCGGCATGGCTGCTCCGCTACTGCGGGTGGGCGATCTCGAGGGGATGTCGAGCTACTACACGAACGCGCTGGCGTTCACGGAGCTCGAAGAGCGCACGATCGGCCGCGAGGTGCACCGGGTTCTCGGGCGGGGCGCCACTCCCCTGCTGCGCCTCGTCCACACCCCGGATCTTCCCGGCGTGGACCGCACCCAGGCGGGCCTCTATCACAACGCGTTCTTGTTCGACGACGCCGCTGGGCTGGCCAAGACCGTGTACCGCGCCGCGCAGGATTCGCGCAGCCGGTTCGCCGGTTCGGCCGATCACTTCGTCTCCGAGGCCTTCTACTTCACGGACCCGGAAGGCAACGGCATCGAGCTCTACACGGACCGCCCGCGCGCGCAGTGGCAGCGTGCGCGCGGCCAGATCATCATGGGGACCGAATACCTCGATCCCACCCACTATCTCGAGTCACATCTCACCCAGAGTGTGCTCGACGACGACGCCGTGCGCCCGGGCACGGTGGGTCACGTTCACCTTCAGGTGGGTGACCTGCGCACCGCCCGCGCGTTCTACGTAGACGCGCTCGGCTTCGAGGTGACCATGGACGAGTATCCCGGCTCACTCTTCGCCTCGGCGGGCGGATACCACCACCACGTTGCCATGAACACCTGGCACAGCAGCGGTGCGGGGCCGCGCGCGGCGAGCCTCGGCCTGGCGGAGTTGGCCGTAGCCGTCCCCACCCGCGAGGATCTCGACGCCCTCATCGCCCGCTACCGCGTTCACGGCATCCCGTTCGCGGATGCGGGCAACGCGGTCACCGCAGCGGATCCCTGGGGCACCCCGGTGACCGTCTCACTCGCCGGCAACGATTGCCTCAACGATCTCCCTCTTGGTGAGCTGCTCGAATAGCTCCACGAGCTGAGGATCGGTCTCAATGGCCGCCTGATCCACAACGCCCCCGATCAGAGTCGCCGCAGCAGCGGCCGAGAGGGCGCCGCAGCGGCGATGATCGCCGTCGCCACCGAGTGCGGGCTTATCCGTGTAATGCCAGTTCCTCCCCTCGCGCAGCCGGGGGTACTAGCGTGGACGTCATGAATAATCGGGCTGAGGTAGCGGAGTTCTTACGGTCACGCAGGGACCGGATCACGCCCGAGCAAGCCGGGATCATCGGCGGCTCACGGCGGCGCGTCCCCGGGTTGCGCCGGGAAGAGGTCGCCATGCTCGCCGGCATCAGCGTGGAATACTACGCCCGCATGGAACGTGGGGATCTCGCCGGCGTGTCGCTTGAGGTGCTCGATTCTCTGGCCCGCACACTTCAACTCGATGTGGCCGAGTACGACCATCTCAACGATCTGGCCACGGCGGCCGGCCCAACACCCCCGCGGCGCCGGCGCGGAAGCCCCGCAGCGCAGACCGTGAAGCCGGAACTGCAGCGCTTCCTGGACGCGGTGACCGGCGCACCGATGTGGGTGCGTGACCGCCGCTTGAACTTCGTTGCCGCCAACTCGCTCGGAAGGGCCCTTTACGCGCCGATCCTGAGCGATCGAGCGAATCGGGGAAACACGGCCCGTTTCGTGTTCTTCAACCCGGCATCGCACGTGTTCTTCCCGAGCTGGGACGAGAATGCCGATTCCATCGTGGCCACGCTGCGGACCTACGCGGGCCAGAACCCGCTCGACAAAGACCTCACCGATCTCATCGGGGAGCTCGTCACTCGTAGCGACTCGTTCCGTGAGCGCTGGTCGAAGCACGATGTGCGTCATCACCGCTCCGGCGCAAAGCGCATCCACCACCCCGAGGTTGGTGACCTGGAGTTGCATTACCAAACGATGGATCTGCCAGCGAACCCAGAGTGGTTCATGTTCGCCTTCACTGCCGAGCCGGGTAGCCCCACAGAGGAACGGCTCAGGCTTCTCGCCAGCCTCGCTGCCACCGCACCAGCGCCCCTCGACACAGCGGCACGCTCAGGTCAGCACTGAGAATCTCGGCGGGGTCACTTCTCCCTGCGGCGCTTCGGCGTGCGGGCCGAGAACGCGATCACCATGCCTCCGGCGAGCATCAGGGCTCCGGCCAGCACCGCCCACCAACTCTCCAGCACGATTCCGCTCACGAAACTGATGAGAGCCGGCCACCAGTAGCAGTGCCGCGGAGACGCGCAGCATGGTGATCATGCGGTGCGGTTCGTTCTGTGTCATGGCCCCTCGATCGGGATCTCGAACTGACGGTAGCTGGTGGTCATGACTGAGGCGGTCAGCGGGCCGCCGTCGATCATGGCGAACTCGATGTACTGCACGCTCTCGGCAGGGATATCCGCGGCCGTTGCCTGCCCCCACACCCCGGCGAGGACCGCCGGATCCTGATTGCTCAGCGTGACCGGCGTCATGCTCCCCACCGTTCCGGGGCGATAGTTCTCATCGCAGAGCACCACGAGCGGGTTCTCAATGGCCCCAGGACTCTCCACCCGATCGGCAGTGAGCCACGGG
>JAKDIE010000213.1 GCA_030450655.1 Ruaniaceae bacterium | reverse complement strand
ATGACCAACGCCATCACGCTCGCCCAGGTGGTGGGATCCATCGTGGCCGCCAACGTGATCGTTTCACTTGGCACGCGCAAGGCGTACACCCTCGCCGGGGCCCTGATCATCTTTGGCGGCCTGGTCTCGCTGACGCAAGCCTTCCCGATCGTCTTCTTCATCCGCTTCGTGATGGGACTCGGCGGCGCGCTCATGGTTGTGATGGGCTCAGCGATCGCCGCGAAGGTGCTGACCGGACGCGATCTGCAGATCGCCAACGGCATCGGATCGGTTGCCTTCAACACGGGTCTCGCCGTGGCCATCACATTCGGTTTCCGTTTCAGCGCACGCCCCACGATCGCCGTCGTCATCGCAGCAACGCTGTCACTGATCCTTCTCGTCTGTTGGCTCTTCATCTCGAAGATGGTCCTCAAGCCCGAGGCCGCGCAGGAAGCTGCTGTCGATCACTCGTACACGATGCGAGATGGCTTCAAGGAATCGTTCAACTGGATCTTCGCCCTCGCGTACACCGGCCTCCTCTCCTACTACATCGTGGCGTTCACCTTCATGGACCCCTCAACGATCCGATGGGTGATCTACGCCGGAATCTTCGGAGCGATCGCAGGCACAATCGTCTCCGCGCGCGTGGAGGACCGCCTCAAGCCGGTGATCGTTGTGTGGTGCGGCCTCGCTCAGGTGATCGCGGCATCGGCCGTGCTCGCGATGGCCGGTCACCGCCTCGAGATTCTGATCGGCGTGATCCTCGGTTTCGTGATCTTCTTCCCGATGCCATTCTTCGTCCAGACGGCGTTCATCCGCCCGGGCGTGACCCCTCGCCAGATCGCCGTCACCTTCTCGATCTTCTGGGCGGTCAGCTACGCCGGTTCGGTGTTCATCATCCAGATCTTCGCCTGGATCGCGGACGCCACCGGCGGCCTGATCGCCGGCACGAACATCCCGGTCTCCGTGGCGCCGATGGTCTTCATCGTGATCGCCGAAGCCTCCTTCCTCGTCGGCACCTACTTCATCCTGCGCTGGTTCAAGACTCAGTGGGCGAACGAAGACGCCGCGGCGCTCACGCCGGGTGGCGCGGCATGACCCTGCACCCAGCCTTCCGCGCCTACCTCGACGAGCTGAACCCGCTCGTGGAGCAGGCCGTGGCCGCCGGCTTTCAGCCCACACCCGAATCCGCGCGCGCGGCCCTGGCGGGGCTGAACCAGTTCGCGGCACCCGCCATCGAGATCGCCGAGGTCTCGGATCACCGGATCGACGGCGTGCCCGTGCGCGCGTACGTTCCCTCCCCGGGCATCGCCGCGGACCTGATCTACTTCATCCACGGCGGCGGCCACATGGCCGGTGACCTCGATGTGTACGATTTCCAGGCGCGCCGCCTCGCTGCCGCGGCGAACATGGTGGTTGTCTCTGTTGACTACGCCCGCGCACCCGAGGCCCCGTATCCGCAGGGCCTCGAGGAAACGTACCGAGTGCTCCAGGCACTGCCAAGGGCGCTCCCGGGCGTCTCAACGACGGGCGCGATCCACGCGTTCGCGGACTCCGGCGGTGGCGCAAAACTCGCGTCCATCGCCCAGCGTGTGGCGCGCGGAGAATGGACCTCCCCGATCGATCGGCAGGTGCTCCTCTACCCGAGCCTCGACTACACGATGAGCGGGGAATCGATGGAGAGGTTCAAGACGGGCTACTTCCTCTCCGCCGAACGCGTGGGATGGTACTTCGAGAACTACTTCCCGGCGGGCACCGACCGCGCCGCCGCCTCGCCGCTGATGGGACCCTTCTCGGCCACGATGCCGCACACCCTCGTGATCGCCGCCGAGTACGATCCCCTCCTTTCAGAGGCTCAGGCGTACGTGGAGCGCGCCCACGAGGCCGGCGCCCCCATCCACCTGATCGAGGCACCGGGGCTGCTCCACGCCTTCGCCTTCTTCGAAACCCTGATCCCCACAGAAATCGAGCGGCTCTACCAGATCTCGGCGGACTTCCTGCGAGACGGCACCGTCCCCACCAGTTGGGCCTGACGCCGTCGGGAGCAGTGGGCCGCCGTACCGTGCGAGACTTGACCGCGTGAACCCATTCGTTCTGCAGTTCCCCGATCTCGATCCGGTGGCGGTCACCGTGTTCGGGCGGCCGATCTACTGGTACGCCGTGATGTACCTGCTCGCGTTCGCCATGGCCTATGGGCTGATGCGGCTGCGGCTGCACCACGAACCGTACCGCTCGATCACGAAGCCCTCGCGGTGGACACCCGAGATCGTGGACGACATCCTCTTCTACTCGATCCTCGGCGTGCTGCTGGGAGGCAGGCTCGGGTACTGCTTCTTCTACGAACCAGCGCACTATCTGGCGAATCCGCTGGAGATCATCACGGGCTTCGGCAAGGGCATGAGCTTCCACGGCGGCGTGGTGGGCGTGGTGCTCGCGCTCGTGATCCTCGCCCGAGTCAAGGGCCGGCCGTTCTTGCAACTCGGCGATTTCCTGGTCCCGGCGATCCCGCTCGGGCTGGCCGCGGGCCGCATGGGGAACTTCATCAATGGCGAATTGTGGGGCCGCCCGGCGCCCGAGGGCCTGCCGTGGGCGATGATTTTCCCCACCGGCGGAGACATCCCCCGCCACCCGTCACAGATCTACCAGGCGCTGCTCGAGGGCGTGCTGCTCTTCGTGATCCTGTGGCTCTACGCGCGCAAGCCGCGGCTCCGGGGCCAGGTTGCCGGCGCCTTCCTCCTCGGCTACGGCGTGCTGCGCTTCATCGGCGAGTTCTTCCGCGAGCCGGACGCCCACCTCGGGTTCCTCTCCCTCGGCATGAGCATGGGCCAGTGGCTCTGCGTCCCCATGATTCTCGCGGGCGCCGGGCTGCTGCTCTGGGCGCGGCGGGCGCGGATCGACGATCGCGAGGAGCCGAGCGGCGAGGATGCCGAGCTTGTGCCCGACGGCGACGATGCGTCCGTCCCCGAAGACGCGGCGGATGCCACGCCCGACGACGACGCGGCTGTTGGTAGCGCGAGCGCCGAGCCGCGCGAGGGCGAGGCTGAACTGCCAGACCAGCGCTAGGCAGGCCCCACGCGCACCTAACCTTCGTCATCCCGCACGCACCTAACCTTCGTCATCCCGCGCGAAGTCGCGGGATCCAGGCTCAGTGCCCTCACTCAACGAGCGTGACCTGCGGAGCTATTGCCACGGATTGGGCGGAATGACGGCCCTTGGAAGCTTCCCGAGTTCGATGGCATCGAACGCGATCATCACGAGCGCTGAGAGAATCAGGCCCCCGAGCGTGGCAACCTGCATCACGCCCACGGCGTCGAGAGGGATGCCGAACCACGCGGTCAGGCGCGCATCGAGTGGCGGGCCTGCGTCCCCGGCATCCGTCACCGTCAGTGGATAGAACAGGCTCAGCCCCGTGAACACCAAGGCGGCGATACTCGCCTTCGGGCCCGCTCCAAACCTCGGCAGGCGCCGTCCATACAACGTCACGAGGATGGCGTGGGTGAGCGCCACGATCCCGTACACCGGCATGATGAAGAACAGGTGAAAGATCACGAGCCAGCCGCCCCCGCCTCCCATGAGCGCGTGTCCCAATCCCACCC
>JAKDIE010000212.1 GCA_030450655.1 Ruaniaceae bacterium | reverse complement strand
TCCACTCAGGACAACTCACCAAGAGAATCAACGCACTCTAAATACGGAAGAGCCGCTTTACCGGCGAGGTGGGCACGCCCGCCCCCGAACACGGAGAGACGTTCCAACGATTCCGTGAAGCCGTTGAGAATGAGTACGCCAAAGCCCGGGACGTTGGCCACTACGCCCGCAGCCTCGGCTACTCGCCACGCACCCTGACTCGCGCGACAGTTGCTGCGGCGGGCGTAGGAGCGAAAGAGTTTATTGATCGCAGAGTCGTCCTGGAGGCCAGAAGGCTCCTTGCCCACGGCGACCACCCCGTCGTCAGCATTGCCTCCCGCCTCGGATTCGCTGATGCCAGCAACTTCGTCAAGTACTACACCAAACGCACTGGCGCTACGCCCACAGCGTTCCGTCGCCGTGTCCAGGGCGGAGGCGCGGCGCCCTTATCCCGAATGTTCCGAGGGGTGTAGTGGCAGTTCCTTCTTTGGTCGTTGGCGGGTGCCTAGCCTCGAGAATATGAACATTTGCATTGAGGGTTGGAAGAGGGCGCTACTAGCGGGTGTGGGGGCGGTTCTCGTCCTCGCCCTCGCTTCATGCGGTCCAGCGGGCGACGCGCAAGCGCCCGAACCGGTGGCGCCCACTTCGATCGAGAGTAGCCAGGAGGAGCCAGATATGGGACGTGCGGGAGATACGAACATGCGTGAGGGAAGCGTGAGCCTGACTCCGTCCGAAACCGTGCTGGACGCCGTCGTCGATCCCAATGCGAATCAGGCGTTTTTCCTGTGGACGGAGGGGACCATGCCCTCCACGCCCGAGCACTCGGGTGATGACATGGAATCAGGGGAGGATGGTGTGGGGTTCCGCCCAAACCTCGTGACGTATCCGGTTCCTGCGGGCACCGAGGTGAGAGGGGCGGTGCTGGTCAACGCCGGCGGTGCCTTCATGTTCCGCAGCAACGGGGTGGAGGGTGAGCCCACCGCGCAGGCCCTGGCTGAGCTCGGTTATCAGTCGTTCCTGGTGAACTATCGCCTGCAGCCATTCAGTCAGGCGGAGTCCGCGCTGGATTTGCAGCGCGCGGTGCGCTTCGTGCGCGCCCATGCTGATGACTACGGATTCGATCCTGCTGATATTGCGGTGATGGGGTTTTCTGCCGGAGGCATTCTGGCCGGTGAGCAGGCGCTCAACTTCCAGGGGAGCGTCACCGGAACCGCGCTCGACGCGGACTACCAGCCGGATTCGCTGGACGGCGTGAGTGCCGACGTCGGTGCGGTGGGCATGATCTATTCGTTTTACGGGCGACTCTCATACGCCTCCACCGATGTTGAGGAGTTCCGCCAGGCGGATCTGCCCCCTGCGTTCTACCTGTGGGGGACCAACGATCCGTTCGTCCGTCAGTTCCCGCAATCCGTGGCCGCGCTACGCGAAGCTGGCGTTTCAGTAGAAGATCATGTGATCGACGGGTGGCCCCACGGATTCGGTGCGCGAGGGGGCTGGATCGAGGAGTACTTCGACGCCTGGCTATCGAGCACCTTCGCTGCCAACTGATGGCACCGCCGAACGGACAGCCGATCAACGGGCGCGTCCTCGAGATCCGCCAGTGGATGTCGCCGTGCGCGGAGGCTCTCGTGGACTTGGGTCACCAGCGTGCCGATCAGGAACCGGCAGAGGCGTCCAGCTAGCCTTGTACTTCATACGCAGCCAACGTCATCGACACTAGGACGGCACGCATGCCGCAGGAACCCACCACCGCGCTGGTCCGGGCGTTGGCGCACCACGGGCTCACGGTTGCCACGGCGGAGTCGCTCACCGGAGGCATGCTCGCCGCTGAGATTGTGGCTGTCCCGGGTGCATCCGCCACCTTTCTGGGTGGGATCGTCGCGTACAGTTCGGAGCTGAAGCGCACGCTGCTCGGAGTCGATGCCGCGCGGCTGGCCGAGACCGGTCCCGTGGACGCGATGGTGGCCGAGCAGATGGCTGAAGGAGTCCGCGCGGCATGCGCGGTCGCGGGACGTCCAGCCGATCTGGGGCTCGCGACGACGGGAGTGGCGGGCCCGGACCCAGATCCGCAGACGGGCCAGCGTGCGGGCACCGTGTACCTCGGGATCGCAACAGCACACGGCGCGCGCTCGGTACGCTTGGCGCTTGAGGGCGACCGCGCGACGATCCGATCCGCTACCGTGACTGCCGCGATCAGCGAAGCTCTCGCCGAACTGAACACCCGTATGCCACCATCGGATGGGAAGACGAACGGCCCCGCCGCACAGCAACCCGGTGCCCCCACACGTCCCGACGCACGCGATCGCATGAAGACCCCCACAGGAAATGAGGATCCACGATGAACGACGCAGGTGCATTCACCACCGCTGCTCTGCCGGGCGGCAACGTGTCGCCCATCCGGACCGCCGATTATCACACGGGCGGCGAGCCCTTCCGCATCGTCGCAGAACCGCCCGTTGCACTCCCGGGGGGAACCGTTGCCGCGCGCCGCGCGAATGCAATCTCCGATCCCGCCGCGGACTGGCTGCGGCAGGTGCTGTGCTTCGAGCCGCGCGGCCACGCGGACATGTATGGCGGGTTCATCGTGCCGCCCGACGACGACGGGGCCCACTTCGGCGTGCTGTTCTGGCACAAGGACGGGTTCTCCACGGCCTGCGGGCACGGCACCATCGCCCTGGGCGTGTGGGCACTCGACTCCGGCCTTGTAGCACCGGACCCCTCTGGAACCACGGACGTGGTGATCGACGTGCCCTCGGGCCGGGTCACGGCTCGCGTTCGCACCGCCGAGGATGGGAGGGTGCGGCAGGTGGACTTCGTCAACGTGCCCAGCCGACTCGTCGCCCGCGATGTTCCGGTCACCACCAGCAGAGGTGAGCTTCGCGTGGATTTGGGATGGGGCGGGGCCCTGTATGCGTGCCTGGACGCCGGATCCGCCGGGCTGAGCGTGTCACCGGAGAACCTCACCGAGCTCATCGCCCTGGGCAGGGAGGTCAAGGCAGCCCTCGCTGGCGACCCGCGAATAGAGCATCCGAGTGACCCGCGGCTGAGCGGGGTCTACGGGACGATCCTGTTCGACGACTTGGGGACGTTGCCCACGGGCGAAGCCCATCAGCGCAACGTGACCATCTTCGCGGACGGGCAGGTGGATCGTTCGCCGTGCGGATCGGGGACCGCCGCGCGCGTTGCCGTTCTGAACGCTACCGGCAGGCTCGGGGACGATCAGGTGCTGGTACACGATTCGATCGTGAGCTCGCGCTTCTACGCCAGGATCCAGAGCCACGTGTCCGACGACGGGGCTGCGGCAGTTGTGCCGGTCGTCACCGGGAACGCGTATCGAGTCTCCCGCTCAACGTTCGAGATCGACCCCCACGATCCGCTCACACCTGGGTTCGTGCTCCGATGAGTACTCCGCGTCACTTCGACGCCGCCGCGATCGCCGCAGCGCTATCTCCCCGCGCCGCAGTGGATGCCATCGCCGACGCGCTCATTCACGGATACGACCCCGCCTCGGATACCGTCCGCACCTTCGCGGACACCAGCCATGGGCAGTTCATCCTGATGCCCACCGAGGTCGCTGCCGTCGCCGGTGTCAAGGTCGT
>JAKDIE010000211.1 GCA_030450655.1 Ruaniaceae bacterium | reverse complement strand
TGTGATCGTGGGTGGTCTCGTGGACATCGCGCGGCTCCACGATCTTGTCCTGATGTCTGATGAGATCTACGAGTAGATCATTTTCGACGACGCCGTGCACCACCACACCGCCACATTCGCGGGCGATGATGTCCTCTGCCTCACGTACTCCGGTCTCTCGAAGGCGTATCGCGTGTGTGGATACCGCGCAGGCTGGGTGATGATTTCGGGCCCGAAGCACCTCGCGCACGATTTCATCGAGGGCCTCACGCTGCTCGCGAACATGCGCATGTGCTCGAACGTTCCCGGTCAGCACGCGATCCAGACTGCGCTCGGCGGCTACCAGTCGATTCAGGAGCTGGTTGTGCCCGGCGGCCGCTTCTACGAGCAGCAGAAGCTAGCGTCCAAGCTACTCAACGAGATTCCGGGTGTCAGTTGTGTGGAGCCGCGTGGAGCCCTCTACTGCTTCCCGCGGCTGGACCCGGAGGTCTACCCGATCGAGAACGATGAAGCCTTCGTGATCGACTTGCTGCGCGCGAAGAAGATCCTGGTCACGCACGGTACGGGCTTCAACTGGCCCGAGCCCGATCACTTCCGCCTCGTGGCGCTACCAGATACGGCCATGCTGACCGAGGCGATTGGACGAATCTCGGAGTTCCTCGCGACCAAGCGACGCTAGCGCGTCACCTGGTGCGCCACGTGCCCGCTGAAGCGCTCACGTGCTTCGTCATTCTGCGCGGAGCGTCAGCGGAGTCGCAGAACCCAGGCACAGGGACCTCACGGAACCGAGGCGACTGGGTCCTGCGATTGGCGCAGTTTACTCGGACGGTGTCGCTCCGAGGATGTCGACCACGAGGGCCTGTGCCGGGGTCCCGGTCGCTTCGTCAGCCGGGTAGAGAAGCAGAAGGCGCGAGCCGACGGGAACTCCGATGGTCTCGGCGCCGCCGCCGCCCGCGACAGCCTGATAGGTGTACGCCCAGCTCGATGTGGGTTGCTCTCCCCAGTACCCGCCCACAGCGTGGTAGAAGACGGTATCCGTGGCGGTGATTGCCGGCCCGGTGCCCTCAGCAAGCATCACGACGCTCGCCTCGGTGGGTTCGGCTGCGCCCTCAGCGAAGGTCACGGTGGGCTCCGTGCCCAGCTCACCCTCGATCGACAGGCCGTCGGGAAGTGTGGCATCGCTGGCGGTTGCGTCGCCCAATGCGTCGGTCGTGACGTGCACGGTATTGAGGATGTCAACCACGAAGACGAGCGTTGAGTTCGCAGGGATCGTGCCGGATTCCTGGTCTCCATAGCCGAACTCGGGAGGGATGACGATCTGCACGCGATCCCCGACCTTCGTGTCGACGAGACCGTACTTCCAGCCGTCAACGACCTGGTTGAGCCCGAAGCTCGCGGGCGTGCCGGTGCTGAAAGAGGAATCAAACTGGGTGCCGTCGGTCCAGAGGAAGCCCGCGTAGTTGACCGTGATGTAGTCGCCTGCGGACACGGTCTCGCCGTCCCCAGCCTCCAGCGTCGTCACCGAGATCGCAGTGGGCGGATCGGAATCGATCGCTTCCATCGTGGGAATGCCGTCCTCCCCGAACGTGATCGGGGGCAACTCGCCCTGCGGGTCCCGATCGACCTCGGGCGCGTCTTGCGCAACCGAGGTGGTGGTATCGCCTGTGGCACCAGACTCCGTCGAGGCGTCACCGTCTCCGGAGCACGCGGTCAAGGTGAGGGCGATGCCGAGCACGGCAACAACTAGTGGTGTGGTCTTCATATCAGATGTGAAGCTCTCCGCGGGCGCACGTGGGCCCGCATTGGGATGTGTACGGCGGCCGGGCCGTCCGGGACGGCGAGGCGTGACCATTCACAAGGATAGGTGCGGAAGTTGGATGAATGCTGTGAAGAGGTGGTGTGGAAGCCGGGAGAGAATCGTCACTACCGTCCTCTGTGGGGGAGGGTAATCGCGGCTTGGATGGAAGCGTGACTTGCTCGTGGGGTGCGGCCAGCCGCGCCCTGTCACGTGCTCGCAGGGGTTTTTCTGCCTGGATGCCGGCGGCATGGTTCCAGGCGAGGCGATTCGCGCTCCCTCCGCGTGCTGGGATCGTACGAAAACTGCCACGATCACGATCGAAGGCCCGTGCAAGCCCTCCTGTCGAAGAACGGGTTGCATCTCATGACCAAAGACGCCCCTTTAGTCACCATCTGCAGCCATAAGCCCCGAGACGCCCCCCTGGAGCGGTGGTTCGTGCCACGCGGGCAAGGATCGCTGCCATCCAGGCAGAAGAACACCTCCGGGCACACGCGGGAAACGGCTTCGCACTCTCGTTGTCCTACGCGCCAGTCGCTGGATCCAGAACGCACACGTTGAGTGAGGACCCTGAGCCTGGATCCCGATGACTCCGCGCGGGATGACGAGGTTCTGCTGCGCGCGGGAGGTCGAGGTCTTGCTACGCGCGGTGAGAAACGCTACTTCCCACCCAGGTTGGGCCTGGCAACTGCGGCCTGAACCATCGCCCAGCGCACGTCTCTCTCGTCCGTGAGCGTCACGACGTCGGCCACCTCACCGCCGTCGCACCTGCGCAGTTCCACCGTTGCACGTCCCTGCCCTGCGGCGATCACCTCCCAAGTGCCACCCGCACCCTCCCACTGGGAGATCGCCTCGGGAGGTTGCGCGAGCGGATTCTTACGCGTCCAGCCCACCTCGGCTCCTCGATCGAAGAACGTGCGGTAGGCATAGAGGAGCGGATGCCAGGCCTCGGCGTTGAGGTGGTTGGTGCCCGCCACCGTGATCGCGACCTCGGCATGGACTCGCGCCACCTCGACCTCGACCATGGCGAAGGCGCCGTCCACGCTCCCGGTGATGCGGCGAACGCGCCCTTCGATCTGCAGCGGGGCCTCGGCGACTCGCGGCACGTCCACGATCTCTCCCGCGATCGGGGTGAGCCCCGCGCGCTCGAACTTGCGTGGCTCAAACTCGTACTGGGCGGACTTTTCGGCTGGAACCGGGTCTTTGCCGGTGACGCCTGCGAGGCGCTCCACGTGCTGCCATTGGCTGGACGATGGGAAGTTGACCGTGACCGCAGGATGGCGCCGCACATTATCGAGGGACTGCCCGCCCTCCTCAAGCCCCAACACAAGCATTCGTCCGAGCGAGAAGTGGCTGGATGCCGGAGCGAGGTTCGCGGTGCCGTCCGGGTTCATCGTGGCAACCAGGTAGACGGGCGTCCCCACGTACAGCGCGGACGGTTCGATGACGCGGTGAGTCATGCGGCCAGGCTAGTGGACCGACATGCGGCTCCGGAACGGAGGGACACAACTCTTGAACATAATGTAGTAGGACTGCTATGAATTGAGGTATGAACGTGATTTCAGATGTGGCGCCGGTCGTTCGTACGCGCGGCCTGAACATGAGTTACGGGGATAACCACGTGCTTCGCGATCTCGATCTGGAGATCAATCGGGGCGAGGTGGTTGTGATCCTCGGACCGAATGGTGCGGGCAAGACGACCACGGTGGAGATCCTCGAGGGGTTCCGCAAGCCCTCCTCCGGCTCGGTGGAGGTGCTGGGCGCAGCCCCTCTCTCGGCCGGGGATGCGTGGCGTGCCAGGGTTGGTGGGGTTCTTCAATCGTGGC
>JAKDIE010000210.1 GCA_030450655.1 Ruaniaceae bacterium | reverse complement strand
AGGCCCGCCGGCATCCAGGCCGTAAACGCCCTCGTTGCGTGAGGATCTTGTGCCTGGATTCTGCGACTCCGCGCAGAATGACGAAAGGCCAGCTCGCGCAGAATGACGAAAGGCCAGCTCGCGCGGAATGACGCGGGTGCGGGACTAAATGCCCGCGCCGCCGGTGATGTCCGGGAAACCGCCCCAATACGCGAGCAGCACCAGGAGCGCCAGCGTTCCGCCCGCCGTCGTGCCGAACACGGCCCTGCGCGCGCCGGCGATCTGGTCCCGGTTCAGGTGCCCAGAAACGAGCGCAGCGGCGAGCACGGCGGCCGCCGCGAATGCCACGATCTGCTGCACCGTGTACACGCCGAACGTCCACGCGGGATCCCGCAAGTAGTTGAACGCCAGGTACGCCACCCGCTGGATGTAGACCCCGAACGCCCCCCACGCGGCGAGCGTCAGAACGCCCGCTCCGCCGAGCAACCAGGCCGTCGTGCGCGGCAGCTGCGCAACGGCGTCCATTCCTGCCCGACGGCGGCTCCTGCCCACCAGCCACTGCACGCCTGCCGCTGTGGCACCCCCGGCAAAGAGCACGAGAGCGGCGCCGTGGGTGACGACCAGCGCGTTTCCGCTGAGGAACCAACGCACGTGCGGCAGCGGATCCGCGGCGTAGGTCTGGTGCGGCTGGGCACCGGCGATGCGCGGCTCCTCGTGCGCCGAATCGTCGAGGCCATGAATCCAGTCCGCCAGGCCCTGCGCGAAGCCCGCGTCCAAGACCTGATCGTCTCCCGTGCCGAGCTTCATACCGTGGTTCGCGTCCGCGTAGAAGCGCGTGGTCAATGCGTCGTTTCCGGCCACGGCCAGATCATCGCGCAGCTGCTCGGTCGCCTGAACGAGCGGCATCGACGCATCCCCCGTACCGAAGGCAAGGAACGTGGGCTGGGTCATCTGCTGCTGGTACGGCTGCGGATCGAAGTCGGCGTAGCGCAAGGTGCCGAACGGCATCTCCACACCCAGAGCGCGCGGAATCGTGCGCAGCAGCGCGCTCGGCACGCCCACGTTCCGCAGGTAGTTATCCGTGGCGAAGGCGGACTGTTGGCGCGCGGGCACCACCGGCGGCGAGATGAGCACCACGAAGTCAACGTTCTCCTGCGTGGTGGCGAGGATGGGCGCCGAATACGCGCCCTCGGACTCGGCGTAAATGCCCACCGACGTCACACCGGGCAGCCCCGCCGCCATGGTCACGGAGCGTCCATAATCCACCGCAAGCGCTCCGTAATCGCGGTGCGCGGTCGAGTAGTTGGCCATGCCCTTATCGGGCACCACGGTCACGATGCCGGCGCTCGTGAGTGCCGCGGCCTGATCAGCGAACCCCGTCAGATCGTGTGTGCCGGCGCCGTGCATGAACACCACCGCGCTGAGATCCGCGTCGAGGCCGAGAGGGCTACGGACGAGAGCTCGGACCGTGACCCCGCCGAGGTCGACGTCGACCACCTGCTCCCTGATCTCGTACGTCCCCACGGGTACGGGGTTGGCGGTGTGGACGTCCGTCTCGGGTGCGGTAGGCACGATGTCGTTAACGATTTCGCGCGGGCGCCACGCCGGGCCGATGACGGCGCCGAGCACGGAGATTGTGGCCGTGAGCGCGATCGCCCCGGCCACGAAGTACCGGAGTTTCAAAAGCCGAGCCTTCCGAGCTTCTTCGGATCGCGTTGCCAGTCCTTGGAAACCTTGACGTGCAGATCGAGGTAGACCGGCCGCCCGAGGCGCGCCTCGATCTGCGCGCGGGCCTCGCTGCCGATTCGGCGCATGCGCTCGCCGCGCTTGCCGATCACGATCGACTTCTGCGATTCGCGCTCCACGATCACGGAGGTGTAGATGAACAGGGTGGTGCCGCCGCCCTTGCGCGGCCGCTCCGCCATCTCCTCCACCACCACGGCGATCGAGTGCGGCAGTTCGTCCCGCACGCCCTCGAGTGCGGCCTCACGTACAAACTCGGCGATCATCGCCTCGTCAGATTCGTCGCTGACGGCGCTCGGCGGGTACAGCGGCGGGGACTCCGGCAGATTCTCGATGAGGAGCTCCACGAGATCCTCCACCTGCGTGCCCACTGTCCCCGAGGTGGGGATGATCGCGGCGAAATCACCCAGCTGATCCACTGCGATGAGCTTCTCGGCGAGGGCGCCGCGGTCCAGGCGATCTCTCTTCGTGACGACGGCGATCACGGGGCGGCGCGTCTCGAAAGCACGCTCGATCACGTACCGATCGCCGGGGCCGATCTTCTCGTCCGCCGGAAGGCAGACGATCACAACATCGACATCGCCGAGGGTCTCGGAGACCATCTCGTTCAGGCGCTCGCCCAGCAGGGTGCGCGGGCGGTGTAACCCGGGGGTGTCCACGAGGACAAGTTGGCCGTGCGCGCGGTGCACCACGCCGCGGATCGCGCGGCGTGTGGTCTCCGGGCGATCGGACATGATCGCCACCTTCTGCCCCACCATGGCGTTGGTGAGGGTGGACTTCCCGGCGTTCGGCCGGCCCACGATCGCCACGAAGCCGGCCCGGAAGCCCTCCGGCCAGGTCTGCACCAACTCGGTTTGGTCACTCATTCAGGAACGCTCCTCATTGTCATGCTTTGATCCGGAGGTATCGCGAACCTCCAGCGGCTCGAGCTCCTGGACGCGCGTGACGATCACCGTGGAGAGGAGGTGGCGCCGGCCCTCGAAGCGATCCGCCTCAATCCTCAGGCCACCGGCCTCCGCCACGGCACCCTCAATCGGGACCTTCCCGAGGGCTTTGGCAAGAAATCCGCCGATGCTGTCCACGTCGTCGTCGTCGATTTCCAGATCCACGAGCTCTCCCACGTCATCGACGGGAGTGCGTGCCGGGACCCGGAAACGGCCCTCCCCGAGGCTCTCGACCTCCGGCAGATCCGCATCATGCTCATCCACGAGTTCGCCCACGAGCTCCTCGAGGATGTCCTCGATCGTGACGAGGCCGGCGATCCCGCCGTATTCGTCCACCGCCACGGCGATATGCGAGGATTCCGCCTGCATCTCGCGCAGGAGTTCATCCACGTGCTTCATCTCGGGGACGAAGCGCACGGGACGCATGGCATCGGAAGCAGTGAGATCGTCATCGGGGTTGCGGCGCTGGGCTCGCAACGCGTCCTTCAGGTAGAGGACGCCGAGCATGTCATCGATGTCCGCACCCACCACGGGAATGCGCGAAAAACCGGAGCGGACGAACAGCGCCACCGCCTTGTCCAGCGGCGCATCAGCGGGCGCTGTGATCATCTGCGTGCGCGGCACCATGACCTCACGCGTGAGGGTAGCGCCGAGTTCGAACACCGAGTGCAGCATCTCGCGCTCGTCGTCCTCGATCTCCTCGCTCTCCGAGACCAAATCCAGCATGTCCTTCAGAGACTCCGCCGCTGCCTCCTCGCGCTCTTCCTCCGTGCGGTTGGACCTGCTGAAGCGTTCCGAGAGCCAGGCGATTGGCGCGGCGATTGCGGCGAGGAGCAGCACCACGGCGGAGAGTGCGTGAAGCACCTCATCGGGGTGGCGCCGGCCGATCTCCCGTGGGGAACCGCCCACCACCACAGACGTCACGAGGGCCGTGGCCACCACCGAGACGATG
>JAKDIE010000016.1 GCA_030450655.1 Ruaniaceae bacterium | reverse complement strand
CGGAGGCGGTGCGGTGGCTTGCGGCCGAAGCGGACCTTGCGCCGCGGAACGTGCAGGCCCTCGTCTCCGAGGCCGAGTCCATGCTCAGCCGGCGCACCGAGCGTTCGGAGGCCATCGGCGTCGGGCGGTATCTGCGCCGGCGCGAGCTCACGCGGGCTGCGTTGAGCGATGTGCTTTTAGGAGTGGAGCCTGAGCGCGCCGTGGCGATTACGGACGCGGCTGATCTTGCCGTGCAGTTCGCGCTGCAGATCGCGCTGGACGAGGCGCGAGCCGGCGCCGATCCGGCATCAGATCCGGCGGCCTTCGCGGTCATTGCGATGGGCCGTATGGGTGGCCGAGAGATGGCGTATGCATCCGATGCGGACCTGATCTTCGTCTACGATCCGCGTGGCGATGAGCAGGGGGCCCTGGACTTCGCGCTCAAGGTTGCGACCGGCATCCGAACGGCATTGACGGAGGCGCACGAGGAGCCCAAGCTCGATATCGATACGGATCTGCGGCCCGAGGGGCGGCGTGGCCCCCAGGTTCGTTCGTTCGCCTCGTACGCCGAGTACTACGAGCGGTGGGTGGAGACGTGGGAGTGCCAGGCACTCCTGCGCGCGCGGCCAGTCGCGGGTGACGCCGTGCTGCAGCAGCGGTTCGTGGCACTCATCGATCCGATCCGGTACCCCGCCGGTGGCCTGTCGAAGCAGGCGCTCGTGAACATTCGGCGGATGAAGGCCAGGGTGGAATCGGAGCGGATGCCGCGCGGCGTCGCCCCGAACAGGCACCTGAAGCTGGGCCGCGGGGGTTTGACCGACGTGGAGTTCGCGGCGCAGTTCTTGCAACTCCAGTACGGGTGGGAGCACCTCGGGCTTCGGACGACGGCGACCCTCGCGGCGTTGCGTGCGGCCCGAGATGCGGGGTTGCTCAGTGAACCGGATTTCGCTGCGCTGAGTGCCGCGTGGGAGCTTGCCTCCCGGGTGCGGGACGCGATCGTTCTTGCCACCGGACGCACCCAGCGATCGGACATCCTTCCGGGGTTGGGCCGCGAACTGTCGCTGGTTTCCCGAGTGCTCGGGTACCCGCCGGGGCAGTCCCAGATCTTCGACGAGGACTACTTGCGTACCGCGCGCCGGGCACGAAAGGTCGTGGAGCAGATCCTCTTCGAGTGACACGCGCCGCTG
The DNA here is from genome assembly GCA_030450655.1 of Ruaniaceae bacterium. GTDB lineage: Bacteria > Actinomycetota > Actinomycetes > Actinomycetales > Actinomycetaceae > KH17. The sequence goes on along the minus strand of JAKDIE010000016.1, from coordinate 11,407 downwards.
GTTGAGCGTTTAGGTGCCCGCCACCTCCTGCGGGGACAATGGGGGCATGCGACTCTTCCTCGTGCGACACGGTCAGACGGCAGCCAATACCAGGCTCGAACTCGACACTGCGGATCCGGGATTCCCGTTGACCGCACTCGGCTGGGAACAGGCTGCGGCGTTGCCGGCGGAGTTTCGTGGAACGGAACTCGATCTCATCGTCACGTCGAATCTGATCCGCACGAAGGAGACCGCGCAACCCCTCGCGGAGTCACGCGGGATGCTGCCACTCGTGGACGAGGCCGCACGCGAGATTCGTGCGGGCGAACTCGAGATGAACTCGGATGAGGAATCGATCCGGATCTACCACGAGACGGTCGAGGCGTGGTCGCGGGGGAACCTGGATCCGCAGATCCCTGGCGCAGAGAATGGGCATGAGGTGATCGAGCGCTTCACGAGCGTGATCGAGCGTGGGCGTGACGCCGTGGGGGCCTCCGGGTCACTCGCGATCTTCGCGCATGGTGCGATCATCCGCACCTGGTCGCGGTTGCGTGCCGAGAACACGGACTTCGAGCGTTTCCACATCGTCAAGAACACGGGGATCATCGAACTCGACGATTCCCGCGGCGCCTGGCGGATCGAGACCTGGATGGGGGAGCGGGCGTAGGGCTTCCTACAGGCAGCGGACCCTCACCGAGAGGCAGGTGGGGCAGCCCTCGAGCTTCTCGAACTCCGAGATCGGAACCTCGACCACCTCGTAGCCGAACTCGCGAAGCATCGCGGCTGTCTGCGGCGCGGAGTCCGAGATGAGAAGCTCCGTATCCGAAAGGCAGACGACGGCGGTGCCATGAGGCTCGGGCACGGCGACGAACCGCGTGTAGATGGCGGGATCGTCCACGAAGTCCGGGTAACCGATAACCGTGCCATCCGGCAATGCAGTAACGGCGGTCTTCAGGTGGAGAACCTTGGTCACGGGAACTGCCACCACCGTGGCCCCAAGAGGCGAGAGGATCCGGCGCAACTGGGCGACGCCCTCTGCGTTCGTGCGGCCTCCGCGTCCCACATAGACGGTGTCGCCGATCTTCAGAATGTCGCCGCCATCGAGCGTGCCGGGTTCGCGAATCTCGTTGATCGAGCATCCGAGTTCAGTCAGAACCTGGCGTGTCCCTTCAACCTCCGGCTTTCGCGAGTCCGCGCCCGGGCGGCTGATGACCGCGACGTTCCGGAACATCACCACGGTGTCTTCGATGAAGACGGCGTCGGGACAGTCGTCCGCCGTTGGGACTTCGATCGTCTCCCATCCACGCTCCTGAAGCGTGCGGACGTAGCCAGCCCACTGTTCGCGGGCTTTCACGAGGTCCACGGGGACCTTTTCGATGTGGTCGACGATGCCGTCGTCGAGCAGAGGACCGGGTGCACGAACGAGTGCGATCTTTGACATGTGAGGTGTCTCCTGGACTAGAGGTCGTGAGTAAAGGCTACCGCTCCGCGATTAGCTCTTCGCGGTTAGCAAGCGCCGAGTGGTATCGGCTCCACGTGAAGTAGAAGATCAGCGCAACCACCATCCAGATCGCGAAGGCCGAGAGGGTGACGGTACCGAGGCCAGAGATGACGTAGATGCACGCCGCCACGGAGAGGATCGGCGTGATGGGGTATCCCGGGACCTTGAATCCGCGGTGCAGGTTCGGGGCTGTGCGGCGTAGCACCATCACTCCAACCGAAACGAGGGCAAACGCGGTGAGCGTGCCGATGCTCGTCATATCTGCCAGCACGCCGATCGGCAGCATTCCAGCGAGAATCGAGACGGCGATTCCAACAGTCCAGGTGCCGAACGTGGGAACCAGCGTGTGGGGGTTGACCTTCGAGAACCGGGCAGAGATGAGCCCGTCGCGGCTCATCGAGTGCAGGATGCGGGTTTGGCCATAGAGGCAGATCAGGGTCACCGAGAAGATCGAGATCACCGCCCCGATGGCGAGAAGTGTCCCTGGCCAGGTGGAGCCCACGAGGTTCTGGACGATCGTGGCGAGGCTGGCGCGTTGATTCTCAAAGTCGGTCCACTGCTGCGCCCCGAGCGCAGCGACCGCGACCAAGACGTACACAGTGGTAACGATGATGAGCGCGAAGATGAGTGCGCGTGGGATCGCCTTTCGCGGGTCCTTCACCTCGTCGCCGGTGGTGGCGATGGCATCGAGTCCGATGAAGCTAAAGAAGAGAGACCCGGCCGCGACAGTGATCCCTCGGAAGCCCATGGGGGCGAAGTTGGCGAAGTGATCCGCCTGGAATCCGGTGAAGGCGATGGCGGCAAAAAGCACAAGCACCACGATCTTGATGATGACCATTGCCGTGTTGACCGTGGCGGATTCGCTCACGCCACGCACCAGGAGGAGCGTGCAGAGGGCCACGAGGATCATTGAGGGGACGTTGATGACCCCGCCCGCATCGGGCGCCGCCGAGAGTGCCTCGGGAAAACTCCACCCGATCGTGTTGTTGAGGAGAAGGTTGACATACTCGGACCACCCCACGGCAACGGCTGCCGCCGAGACGCCGTACTCCAGGATGAGACACGCTCCCGCTACGAACGCGACGATCTCGCCAAGTGTTGCGTACGTGTACGAGTAGGACGAACCTGAGGAGGACATGGTCGAGGCCAACTCGGCGTAACACACCACAGTGAGCCCCGCGACAATCGCCGCCACGAGGAATGAGACGATGACCGCCGGGCCCTGCCTCGGGCACGGCCTCGGAGAGGATGAAGAAGATTCCCGTGCCGATCGTCCCACCCACGCCGATCATAGTGAGGTGGAATACCGAGAGGGAACGTTTGAGCTGAGTGCCGGAGCCCGCAGTCACCTCTGTTTGGATGATGGTTGCGGGGATATTCGGATCGTATGGTCCCGGAGGCATCCGGCGTCTAAACAGTTCCCGCGTCAGCGAACTCACGATTGACCTTCCATTGTCCTCGCCGCGGAACGACCCCGTGACGCAACATCAATCCTCTGCCTCTAGCAGTTCTTGACCGTGTTGTGACCAAAGCCTGAGACGGTCCCGATTGGTTCAGCGTCTCGCTCCCGGGGTTGCCCCGCGTCGAAGTAGGCGCGGACGGCCGGATCCAGCTCCGCTACCGCAGTGGGCACGGAACCGGAGCGGATCGAGGCGGTCGCTGCCAGTGCGGCTGCCACGGCGTCGCGGGCAGCAGTGGGTGATGTGAGCGTGGCCGTCCCGTCGCGCACGAAGTCGAGGAACTCCAGGGTGATTGAGAAATCGGCGCCGCCGTGACCGCCCTCGGCAGCAGGGATCGTCCACTCCTCGTCCGGCTCCGGCCGATACGCGCCACGCCGGTTCCACAGCTTGATGCTGCCACCCGGCCCGTCGCCGAAGTTCTCGATCCGGCCCTCGGTCCCAATTACGGTGTAGTTCCGCCAGTAGTCCGGCGTGAAGTGGCACTGGTTGTAGGTCACCAGGACGTCGTTCGCGAGCCGCATCTGGACGTGCGAGAGGTCTTCGACGTCGATCACGGGGTTCAGCTCGGTCTGGGCCAAGGGCGGCCAGTGGTCGACTGACGCGCGTGGTCCCATCAGGCGATCGTCGTTGTCGCGGCGGTCTTCGATCTGGCCGTAGACGGCGAGGCGTCCCATTCCGGAGGCGATCGTGGTGCGCGCACCCGCCAACAGGTGGATCACGTCGATGTCATGCGCCGCCTTCTGCAGGAGCAGCCCCGCACTTTTCGCCCTCTCGGCGTGCCAATCCTTGAAGTAGAAATCGCCGCCGTATCCCACGAAGTGCCTGCACCAGATCGCCTGCACCTCGCCGATCCGCCCCTCGTCGATGATCTCCTTCATCATCTGGACGAAGCGCATGTGCCGCATGTTGTGCCCCACGTAGAGCCGCGTTTGGGCCTCTCGCGCAGCCCGGAGAATCCTGTCGCAGTCGTCGATCGTGATCGCGAGTGGCTTCTCGAGGTACACGGGAATCCCTGCGTGCAGCAGGTCCGAGGCGATCTCCGCGTGGGTGTGATCCGGCGTCAGGACGATGGCCGCATCCAGCCCGCCGTCATCGCGCAGAGCAACGAGCTCGCGATGGTGGCCCAGCCGCCGAAACCCCGGGCCGATGATCGACGCCGCGCGGTCCTGCCGGTCGTCTCGAGGCTCCACGACTGCGACGATCTCGGCGCCGTGTTCCTGGAACTGCTTGGCAAGCGGGAAGCGGAATCCGGCGCCGAGTACGGCGAGTTTCACGAGGTTCTCCTGCACCCTCTTCGTGAACGACTCAGAGATCGAAGTAGAGCTCGTACTCGTGCGGGTGCGGGCGCACGCGCAGCGGGTCGATCTCGTATGTGCGCTTGTAGTCGATCCACGTCTCGATGAGGTCCGGCGTGAAGACGTCGCCCTCAAGCAGGTAGTCGTGGTCCGCCTCGAGGGCGTCGAGAGCGGCGGGAAGCGAATCCGGGACCTGCGCGATCTGGGCGTGCTCCTCGGGAGGCAACTCGTAGAGGTCCTTGTCGATCGGGTCCGCCGGCTCCGTGCGGTTCTTGATGCCGTCGAGGCCAGCCATCAGCATGGCCGAGAACGCCAGGTACGGGTTCGAGGACGGATCCGGCACGCGGAACTCGAGGCGCTTCGCCTTCGGCGAGGAACCAGTCACAGGGATGCGGATGCACGCGGAGCGGTTGCGAGCCGAGTACACGAGGTTCACGGGAGCCTCGAAGCCGGGAACGAGCCGGTGGTACGAGTTCACCGAGGGGTTCGTGAACGCGAGTAGCGATGGGGCGTGTGCGAGAAGCCCGCCAATGTACCATCGCGCCAAATCGGACAGGCCGCCGTAGCCCTTCTCGTCCGCGAAGAGCGGTACGCCGTCCTTCCACAACGACTGGTGGCAGTGCATCCCCGAGCCGTTATCGCCGAACAGCGGCTTTGGCATGAAGGTCGCCGTCTTGCCGGCGTCCCACGCCGCATTCTTGATGACGTACTTGAACTTCATCAGGTCGTCGGCCGCGGCAAGGAGCGTGTCGAAGCGGTAGTTGATCTCCATTTGGCCTGCGGTGCCCACCTCGTGGTGCGCGCGCTCAACCTCGAGACCCACCTGCTGCATCACCTTGACCATGTCATCGCGGAGATCGGCCATCTGGTCCGAGGGGGAGACGGGGAAGTAGCCGCCTTTGAAGCGGGTCTTGTACGCGAGGTTGCCGCCCTCTTCTTCGCGGCCGGAGTTCCAGGCCGCTTCCTTCGAATCAAGGTAGTAGAAACTCGCTTGCGGAGAAGTCTGGAAGCGAGCTTCGTCGAAGATGTAGAACTCGGCCTCGGCGCCGAAGAATACCGTGTCCGCGATGCCGGTGGAGCGCAAGTACGCCTCAGCCTTCGCCGCCACGTTGCGCGGGTCTCGGGAGTAGATCTCGTCCGTGAACGGGTCTCGAATCGAGAAGTTCACCACGAGCGTCTTGGCCTTGCGGAAAGGATCCACAAATGCGCTGGCCACGTCCGGAATCAGCTTCATATCGGACTCGTGGATCGCCTGGAATCCACGGATCGACGATCCGTCGAACATCAGGCCCTCGGTGAAAACCTCGTCCGTGAAAGTCGCGACAGGGATATTGAAGTGCTGCATCACGCCCGGTAGGTCGCAGAAGCGGACGTCGATGAACTCGACTCCCTCACTGCGCGTGAAAGCAATCGCTTCCTCAGCATTGGCGAACATCTGGTACTCCTTGGTACTTGGTCAGGCCCCGGTGGTGAGACTTCCTAAAACTTAAGGTGAGGCAGTTTCCCTGGTGTCACCCGATTGTGACGAGTGTGTTACATGCTGGGTGAAGCACATCACGCTCCGGCCGGACGGCGATCTACCGACCGCGCTGTCCCTTGCGGTCAGGACGTGCACGCATCGGGTCGATGCCCTTGGGGATCGGTAAGGCGGCGCCACCGAGGGAGTTGAGACGATTGGAGACGGCGTGAACCTCTGCGGCCGATAGGTGCTTGGGTAGGCGCTTGATGTGGCGCTGGAGCTTCAGTAGCGAAACCTGACCTTCGTCGTTGCCCACGTTCACGAAGGTGACGGGCACTTTAGGCGCCACGCGCTGCACCTTCCGCTTCTCATCGACAAGGAGGCGCTGGACACGGTGCGTGGGGCCCTCCGAGACGAGGACGATTCCGGGCTTTCCCACCATGCGGAAGACGAGATCCTGCGAACGTGGATTGATTTGGACGGGCTCCTGATTGATGTTCCAGCCGCGCTTGATCTGGTCGAGCACAGCAATCGATGCGCCCGGGCGGCCGTCAATCTGGGAATACGAGACCTTGCGGACCCGCCACGTCAGCACGAACATCCCGATGACAAGACCGGTGAGGAAGCCAACGAAGCCGCCGTAGATACCTTGCCCGAAGTACAGGCCGATGCCCACTCCTGCGGCAGTCCCGGCGAGTACCGCGCCAAGGATGGCGATTCCCCATCCCAGTTCGGCCTTCCAGACCATGACGAATGCGTCCGCGAAGTTGTGATACCAGCGGCGCTTCTTGGGCTTCTTGGCCTTCTTCGGCTCTTTTTCTTCCACCATAATCACCCATTCTATCGGGTCGGGCCCTGTGGAAAACCCCGCCGCCATACAGCCAGATTCGGCTAGCGTCGTGACATGATTCAGCTCACTGGCTACGAGGTCCTCGGACCGGCAGGATTCGGCGCGTCGGGCACCGCATGGAACGTGCGGGGCGCCGATGGAACCCCGGCGGTGGCGATCCGGACACCAGCCTCCGCGCAACGGTTGGCGTCCCTCCAAGCGCTGCGCCACGCGCACCTTCCAGAGATCATCTCCGTGCACCGCGCGAGCGATGGTGGCGTCATGGTGATGGAGATGATCGCCGGCCACAGTCTCAGCGTGATCATGGGGGCCAGGGGCTGGGCGAGCCACGCGGAGATCGCTGGCCTGTGGCGGGACACGGCCGATGCGCTGGCGGCACTGCATCATCGAGGGATCGTGCACGGTGATGTATCGCCTGCGAACATTCTGATTGCCGACGACGCACGTCCCGTCCTGATCGATATCGGCGGACACGATGGGCGTGAGCGGGGCCACGTGGGCTTCATCCCGCCAGAAGGTGAGGCGGGCCCCTCCATGGCAGGCGATGTGTGGTCGCTCGCGCGCACGCTCCTGTGGGCCAGCGGCGGGGATCCTCGCGTCAGCGACGCTCTTCACGCGGCGTTGGGTTCTGATCCGGAGGGGCGCCCCTCGGCACGCGAGTTCTCTTTGAGTTGGCAGCGATTGGGTGTTGCGGAGGCTCTCACGGTCCCGGCCGCCCCACGTCTGGCGGAAGCCGGCATGAGGGCTGCCGAGGCAGATACGTGGCTGGCGGCGGCACCGCCGTCCCCCAGGTGGTGGCGCCCCGTGGTCGTGGCCGCCGCGCTGGGTGTGGGACTCGGCGTGGCGAGCGTTCTCGCAAGTGGGGGACAGGTCGATGCAATTACGGGCGATCCGAGTGCGGTTCAGCACGTACAAAGCCTGATTCGCGCACGCGACGTGGCGCTGTCCGAACGTGATGAGGATGCGCTGCGGGAACTTTACACCGGTGACGGCGCGGCCACCTCGGGAGATTTGGAGCGACTTGCCGTTCTGACGGCTGGTGAGGTGGTGCTCGACGGATACGAGACAACCGTTCACGGGATTGAGGTCCGTGAGCAGGGCGAACGCAGGACGGTCGTGGACGTCACGATCGCGCCAAGCGCGCACGTCCGGGTGCATTCGGATGGAGTTCGTGAGGCCGTCGGAGTTGGGGCCGAACGGTGCGTTCGAGTGACCCTCGAATCGGAGCGGTTGAGTGCGATCGGTCCCTGCACATAGAAAGTGGGGCGGAAGATGCCTTCCGCCCCACTCTCTACTGACTTCTAGAGATCGCCCTCGAAGGCGCCTTCCTCGAGGCGGGCCTTGACTGCCATGAGGTAGCGGGCCGCGTCCGCACCGTCCACGAGTCGGTGGTCGTAGGAGATCGCCAGGTAGACCATCGAGCGGACTCCGATGGTCTCGTTGCCGTCCGCGTCCTTGACGACCATGGGACGCTTGACGATCGTTCCCACTCCGAGGATGGCGACCTCAGGCTGGTTAATGATCGGGGTGTCGAAGAGTGCTCCGCCCGAGCCGGTGTTCGTGATGGTGAACGTGGATCCGGAAAGCTCATCCGGGGAGACCTTGTTTGTGCGGGTGCGTGCGGCAAGATCCGCGATCGCCTTCGCAACGCCCGGAATATTGAGGTCACCGGCGTCCTTGATCACCGGAACGAGGAGGCCACGTTCCGTGTCCACCGCAATCCCGATGTGCTCGGCATTGTGGTACGTGATTGTCTTGTCGCCGATCGAGGCGTTGAGCTTCGGGTGGGACTTCAAAGCTTCGGTGGCTGCCTTGACAAAGAACGGCAGGAACGTGAGATTCACGCCCTCGCGCGTCTTGAAGTCGTTCTTGGCCTTTGCGCGGAGCGCGACGATCCGTGTCACGTCGACCTCAACCACAGTGGTGAGCTGTGCGGAAGTCTGCAGAGATTCCACCATCCGGGTGGAAATCACCTGGCGAAGTCGCGTCATCTTCTCGGTCGTTCCACGAAGTGAGGAGACCTCGGCGGACTTCGCCGCCGGAGTAGCGGGTGCGGAGGGAGCAGGCGCGGGTGCCGCAGCAGCCTTCGCCGCTTCTTCAGCCTTCGCTGCGGCCTCGAGCACGTCTTCCTTGCGGATCCGACCGCCAACGCCGGTGCCAACGAGCGTATCGAGATCCACGCCCTTTTCGCGTGCGAGCTTGCGCACGATGGGCGTGATGTACGAGCCCGGGACGGCCGCGGGAACTGCGGGGGCGGGTGGAGCGGCAGGTGCCGCGGGTGCCGGAGCAGGTGGAGCGGCAGGAGCCGCGGGCGCGGGTGCAGGTGGAGCGGCAGGAGCCGCAGGTGCCGGAGCTCGACAGTCTCGTCTTCACCCACCAGGATCTTCACGAGTGTGCCGGCGTACGGAGACGGAACCTCGGTATCAACCTTGTCGGTGGAGACCTCGAGGAGTGGCTCGTCGAGCTCGACCGTGTCACCCTCGGCCTTGAGCCAACGGGTCACGGTACCCTCAGTGACGGACTCTCCCAACGCCGGCATGGTGACGGCCTGACCGCTAGCGGCAGCGGCGGGCACGGCGGGTGCGGGAGCTTCCGCAGCCGGAGCTGCAGCGGGAGAAGGCTCGGAGGGAGCCGCAGCAGCGGGAGCAGTCGCCGGCGCAGCGGCCACGCTTGAACCATCGCCGATCACCGCGAGTTCCGCACCCACGTCCACCGTCTCATCCTCTTGGACGAGGATGCTTTCGACGATTCCGGCGACAGGCGAGGGAACCTCGGTGTCCACCTTGTCGGTCGAGACCTCGAGCAGTGGCTCATCGACCTCGACGCGATCTCCAACGTTCTTGAGCCAGCGGGTGACGGTTCCTTCGGTGACCGATTCGCCGAGTGCTGGCATCGTGACTGAGTGAGACATCCGATTCTCCTAGTTGTGTGCGTGGAGGGGCTTGCCGGCGAGAGCCATTGCGGCCTCGCCCATTGCTTCATTTTGAGTGGGGTGCGCGTGCACGAGGGGGGCCATGTCGTCCGGGTACGATTCCCAGTTGACCATGAGTTGGGCCTCGCCGATCAGTTCGCCAACTCGTGCGCCGATCATGTGGACTCCCACGATGGGCCCATCGGCCGCGCGAATGAGCTTGATGAGACCGGAAGTCTGGAGGATCTGGCTCTTGCCGTTACCCGCGAGGTTGTACTCGACGGTCTGAACCTCTCCGTACTTCTCCTTGGCCTGCGCCTCGGTCAGACCGATCGACGCCAATTCGGGCTCGCAGTACGTCACGCGGGGGATATTGACATCCTCAACGATCACTGGGTTCAGCCCGGCGATCTCCTCGGCAACGAAAATGCCCTGCTGGAACCCGCGGTGTGCGAGTTGCAGGCCCGGGACGATGTCACCCACCGCGTAGATGTTCGCGACCCCGGTGTGCAGGCGCTCGTTCGCCAGGACGAAGCCGCGCTCCATCGGGATTCCTTGCTCCTCGTAGCCAAGGTTCGCGGTGGCGGGTCCACGGCCGACGGCGACAAGGAGCACGTCGCCCTCATAGACGTTGCCATCCTCGGTGGAGACCTTCACACCCGTCTCGTCCTGCTCCACGCCGGAGAAACGAACGCCGATCTTGAAATTGATACCACGCTTGCGGTACGCGCGCTCGAGGGTCTTTGACAGGACCTCGTCCTCGTTGGGTGCGAGGTGGGGCAGTGCCTCAATGATCGTGACCTCGGCGCCAAACGAACGCCAGACGGATGCGAACTCTAGGCCGATCACGCCGCCGCCAAGCACGACTGCGCGCTTCGGGACCCAATCCATTCCGAGCGCCTGCTCGGACGCGATCACTCGGCCGCCGATCTCTAGGCCAGGGAGCGAACGGGAATAGGAGCCCGAGGCGAGAACCACATTCTTGCCGGTGTACGTGACGCCGTCGACCTCGACTGTGTTCGGGCCAGTGAGGCGACCCCAACCGGTGACGAGATCCACCTTGCGGGACTTCACCAGTCCTTGCAGTCCCTTATACAAGCGGCCGACAACGCCGTCCTTGTACGCGTTCACCTTCGTCATGTCGATCCCGGTGAGACTGAGAGAGACGCCCACGGATTCGCCTTCATGTGGGGCCTCGGCAAGCTCTGCGGCATGCAGGAGGGCCTTGGTGGGGATACATCCGCGATGGAGGCACGTGCCTCCGAGCTTGTCGGCCTCGATGAGGGCGATTCTCAGGCCGAGCTGCGCGCCGCGCAATGCGCACGCGTATCCACCGGAACCCCCTCCCAGGATGACAATGTCGTACTCGCGCGAATCGGTCACAACTACTCCTTTGAGTGGACAAGAGGGCTAGGACTATTCTTCCACGCTTTTAGGACGTTGGTCGCGTGGAACGAGTGGCCCGCGTCTCAGCTGAGCTGTTCCAGGTAGTTTACGAACGTCCGCACGCCGAAGCCCACGCCGCCCGCAGTCACGTAACCCCACTCCTTTTCGGCGAACGCGGGGCCCGCGATGTCGATGTTCGCCCACGGCAAGCCATGCGTGAAGCGCTTCAGGAAATGTGCCTCGACGATCATTCAGCCATCGCGTGAGCCCATGTTTGCCATATCGGCGACCTTGGACGCGAGCGTCGCATTCAGGTACTCCGGCATCGGCATCGGCCAGAGGTGCTCCCCGGCCGCATCTGCCGCAGCGATCAGATCGCTCGCCAGGTGTTCGTCGCCCATCACCGCCGCGATGCGATCGCCGAACGCCAGTGCCTGCGCCCCGGTCAGGGTTGCGATGTCCACGATCGCATCAGGAGCCGAACCCGCCGCGAGATCGAGAGCATCGGCGAGCACGAGCCGCCCCTCGGCGTCCGTGTTCAGGACCTCAACGGTCTTGCCACCGTG
>JAKDIE010000209.1 GCA_030450655.1 Ruaniaceae bacterium | reverse complement strand
CACGCGATGTACACGGGCAGGTCTCGTTCGAGGAGCGCGCGCGCCTGCACTGGGGAGGTGTGAGTGCGCAGCACGAGGTGGCTCTCGGGCGGGTCCACGAAGAAGGTGTCCTGCATCTGGCGGGCCGGGTGGTCCGGGCCGAAGTTGAGCGCGTCGAAGTTGAACCATTCGTGCTCGAGCTCGGGCCCCTCCGAGATCTCCCACCCCATCGAGGTGAAGAAATCGCCGATCTCGTCAATCAGCAGCGAGAGCGGGTGACGGCTGCCGACGGCGATCCGATCGGCAGGCGTGGTGACGTCCACTGTCTCTTCGCGCAGCATGGCCTCGGCGGCCGCGGCCTCAAGCACTTCGGTCCGAGCCGCGAACGCCTTTCCGATCTGTGCGCGTGCCTGGCCGAGGGTCTTCCCGGCCAGCGCCTTGTCAGCGGGGGCGAGACCGCCGATGGCCCTGTTGGCAAGCGTGAGCGGTGCTTTGTCGCCTGTGTGAGCGATCCGCACCTCCTTTAGCGCCGCCAGTGCATCGGCATCGGCAATCGCAGTGAGCGCATCGTGAACGGCGGCTGCGACGGCTGCCGCATCGAGTGGAGAGAGCATTGGGGACCCTTTCTAGACGGCCCAAGTCTACGGCGAGCCACCCACATGCCTTTCGACGGGCCCAACGGGCGGGACTGTGTTAGTTTCATCACATGCGGGTGACAGACATCATTAAGAGGAAGGGTGGCGAGGTTGTCACGTTGCCACCAACCGCCACCATCAAGGAGCTCGTCGATCTCCTCACGGGGCATCGCATCGGCGCAGTCATCGTGGAGGACGAACTCGGCCTCGCCGGGATCGTTTCCGAGAAGGATGTGGTGCGCTTCGTCAGCGAAGCCGGCAATCCCGCGTCCTTGATCTCCACAATCATGGAGCGGACCGTCACGACCTGCCGCCCGGAGGACGATATTCGGGATCTCGCCGCAGTCATGACCATTCAGCGAGTGCGCCACCTCCCGGTGCTTGATGATGGCAAACTCATCGCCATCATCTCGATCGGGGACGTCGTCAAGGCACGCCTCGACGATCTCGAAGCAGAACGCGATCACCTGGAGAGCTATGTCCACGGCAGGCTCCCGGAGGAGAGCAGCACGTAACCACAACCAGCGATAGCGTGAGTCCATGGTTTCGGTGTGGGTGTGTGGACTCTCGACTCTCGATCTCACCTATCGCGCGTCTGCTGCTCCCCCGCCGGGCGTCAAGGTTGCGGCGGCGTCCGCATCCGTGGACGCAGGTGGTCCCGCGCTAAATGCCGCCCGCACCGCCCGCGTGCTCGGCGCCTCAGTCACCCTCGTCACCGCGCTCGGCGATGGGCCCGTGGGCCGCATCGTGTGCGAGTTTCTCCCCGGCATCGACGTTCACGATCTCGGCCAGTCCAGCCATCGCACACCCGTCTCCTCGGCCATCGTGGACGATGAGGGCGATCGCACGATCGTTTCGGCGAACGCGGTCGGCGCACACTTCGGCCCCTCACCCGAACTCGGCAGGTGCGATGTGCTGCTTCTCGACGGGCACCTCATGCCACCGTCACTCGAACTGGCGCGAGGTGCACGGGAGCGCGGAATCCCCGTGGTACTGGACGGGGGATCATGGAAAGACGGGTTGGAGGAGCTTATCCCCCTGGTGACCGTGGCCGCGCTCTCCCACGATTTCGTCGTACCCTCCGGTGACGATCCGCTGGGGTGGTGCGCGGACCAGGGCGTGGCCGTGGCGCTTCAGACCCACGGTGCTGCTCCCATCGTGGTTCTCGCCGATGGCGTTCGGACGCGCATCGAGGTTCCCGCGGTCGAGGTGGTCGATACCCTGGGCGCAGGCGACGTCTTCCACGGGGCGCTCGCCTTTGCGCTTGCCACTGGCGCGGACGTGCACGAGGCGATCCTCGGAGCCGCAGTTATCGCCTCGGAATCAGTCCGCCACGAGGGTGCCCTCACGTGGGTGAACGATTAGGCCGCCCATCCGCCACAATAGGGAGATGAGTTGGACTGAGCACGTCATCTGGTGGCACGTCTACCCGCTGGGGTTCGTTGGCGCCCCTATTCGAGAGCCCGACGACGACGGTCCCCACCACCGCGCACGGCCCCTGCTCCCGTGGCTGGACCACGTCACGGCACTCGGCGCGAACGGCCTGCTTCTCGGTCCGATCTTCGCCTCGACAACCCACGGCTACGACACCGAGGACTTCTTCCGCATCGATCCACGGCTCGGTGACGACGAGGACTTCACGATCCTCATCGCGGAAGCTCACGAAAGAGGCATCAAAGTGTGTCTCGACGGCGTGTTCAACCACGTCTCCGAACGTCATCCCTACGTGCTCGATGCCCTCGCGAACGGGCCGGGTAGCCGGTACGCGGACTGGTTCCCAATCGAGTGGAACGCACCCGGTGGACCTCGCCCCAAAGTCTTCGAGGGGCACGGCTCGCTCGTGGCGCTCAACCACTCGAATCCTGAGGTGCGCGACTACGTGGCCCAGGTGATCGAGTACTGGTCCGCGCGCGGCGTGGACGCGTGGCGCCTCGACGCCGCATACTCGGTGGACCCCACTTTTTGGGCAGCAATCCTCCCAACGGCGCGTGAGCGCCACCCTCACCTCTGGTTCCTCGGGGAGGTGATCCACGGCGATTACCCGGCTCTCGTCGAGAGCTCCACGTATGATTCCGTCACCCAGTACGAGCTCTGGAAGGCGATCTGGTCCTCGCTGAAGGAGGAGAACTTCTTCGAACTCGATCACTCGCTGCAACGCCACAACGAGTTCCTCGACGCGTTCGTGCCCAACACCTTCGTGGGTAATCATGACGTCACACGCATCGCCACGCAGATCGGGCACGAGAAGTCTGTGCTCGCTCTCGTGCTGCTGATGACGTTGGGCGGTGTGCCCTCAATCTACGCGGGCGACGAACTCGGCTACGAAGGTCTCAAGGAAGAACGCTGGGGCGGCGACGACGCGATCCGGCCCGCGTTCCCGCGAACCCCGCCCGAGGGAAGCCCAGTGTTCCACACCCATCAAGCCTTGGTCAGCATCCGCCGTCGGCATCCGTGGCTGCACGCGGCGCGCACCGAGACGATCGAGCTCACGAACACGCGGTACGTCTACAAAGTCTCCGACGGCGCGCACTCGCTCGTCGTGGAACTGGACGTCACCGGCGGCGCCTCGGCGCTGATCACGGACGGCGCCACGGTCCTGTTCGGGGCCTAACAAAAGTGCCCGCGGCCCTCACGGGTCCGCGGGCACTTCAGCCGTGCTCTGAGCTACTCGGAGCCAACTTCACTCGCGAGATCACGATCGAACGTGGCCTGGATTGCGGCGGCAGCAGTGTCAAGGGTTCCTTGAATATCAGCGTTGGCGCTGAGGATCTTCTGGAGGCCCTGAGACAGTTCCCGGTCACCGCCGGGGATGAAGACGCGCGCAAAGTCCTGGCTGCGCGTGTGCTCGAGCTGTGCAACAGCAACCTCGAACAGCGGGTTCTCCAGGTAGTAGGCGCTCATGTCAGCATCCGAACGCACAGGCAGGTAGCCGGTGCCGGAGGAGAAGAACGCGGTGTTCTCCGAGTTCGTCATGAATGTAGCAAGCATCGCTGCGGCGACCTGCTTCTCG
>JAKDIE010000208.1 GCA_030450655.1 Ruaniaceae bacterium | reverse complement strand
CGGTGTGGTGGGGTTCAGGGTGGTCAGAGTTTCGGGGCTCTTGGTGAGGCGGCGGTTGGGGGGACGAAACGCGTGGGTCAGCGGGGCGAAACGCGAGGGTTGGTGAGACGAAGACGGGGGAGCGTCCGCGAGTCCGGCTCGGGCGCCGTCACTTCACGGCAGAATGGTGCTATGACTTTCAAACGCGCACTTGTGACCGGAGCATCCTCGGGAATCGGGGAGGCGACGGTCCGGGCGCTCGCGGCCGATGGCTGGCGAGTGCTGGCCACAGCACGGCGGGCCGGGCGGCTCGAGGCGCTCGCCGCCGAGACCGGATGCGAATGGGTGGCCGCAGACGTGACGACACCTGAGGACGTCGATGCAGTCGTGGAGGCTGCAGCGGCGGCCGAGCTCACCGCCGTGGTGCATGTGGCTGGTGGGGCACTCGGGATCGATCGCGTGGACGAGGCGGATCCGGACCTCTGGCGGCGCATGTTCGAGCTGAACGTGATCGCCACTCTGAACCTCACGCGGCGCTGCCTGCCGCTGGTGCGCGCGGCGGGCAGGGGCAGCCTCGTGTTTCTCACCTCGACAGCGGCCCACGGGACCTACCCCGGCGGGGCCGGGTACGTGGCGGCGAAGCACGCCGAGCGGCAGATCGCCACCACGCTGCGGCTGGAGCTCGGCGGAGAGCCGATCCGCGTGATTGAGATCGCGCCCGGCATGGTCAAGACCGAGGGATTCTCGCTCACCAGGCTCGGCTCGGCCGAGGCGGCGGACACCGTGTACGAGGGCGTCGAGGCGCCGCTCGTTGCCGAGGACGTGGCGGAAGCCGTGCGTTGGAGCCTCGGCGTGCCCGAACACATGAACGTGGACCTCATGGTGTTGCGGCCCGTGGCGCAGTCCTCGCACACAACGGTGGCCCGTCACCCGCTCGCGGTGAAGGGCGACGCGTGATGGATTCCTGGCGCGCCCGCGTGCGCGTGTTTGCGGCAGCGGGCGCACTGCTCACGATCGTGGTGGGGGTACTCGGCCGCACGCTGCCCACCATCGGCAACGCGACCGGCGGCATCGCATACACCCTGCTCCTGGCGCTGATCGCCCTGCTGCTCTGGCCTGCGGCGTCTCCCACAGCTCTCGCTGGCGGCGCCACGGGGGTGAGCTTCGCCGTTGAACTGTTCCAGATGACCCCGATCCCGAAGGCGATCACGAACGAGGTGCCAGCGCTCCACTTCCTGATCGGCGCGAGCTTCCGCTGGATGGACCTGCTCTGGTACGCCGTGGGCGGCGTGGTGGCATTCGGCGCGGTTCTCCTGATCCACCGCCTTGCCCGTGGACGCCAGAGATCGCACGTACGATGAGCGCGTGAGCGACTACTTCCCTGCCGCTGCGCCCGAATGGCGCTCTCTCGCACCCGAGTTTGTGGCGGTGAAGACCCTCGCGCGGCTCATCACGTACGCGGTGCTCACCGCGATCGCGACCGTGCCCACCTGGGTCTTTGCAGGGTGGCAATGGGGAGTTGGGGTCGCCGTCGTCCTCATTGCCTTCTTCGCGTGGCGCATCGTGAAGGTCCGTGAGTGGTGCCGCACCTACCGTTTCGCGCTGCGCGAGCGCGATGTCCTCGTGGCCTCGGGCCTGCTCTCGCGCACGCTCGTCTCGATCCCATATGGGCGCATCCAGACCGTGAGCGTGGAGGACGGCATCATCGATCGCAAATGGGGGCTCGCCAACGTCACGGTCAACACGGCCTCGAGCCAGGACGGGACGATCCCCGGTCTGCCAGCGGACGAGGCCGCCGCACTGAGAGAGGAACTCATTCAGCTCGGCGTCACTCACGCGATCGCGCTGTGACAGCACGGGCCGACGCCGAGCGGCTACACCCACTCACGGCGATGGCGCGCGGGTGGGTGCTGCTCGCGATCCTGCTCTGGCAGGGAATCCGCCAGATCGACGTCGACACCGAGACACTCTCGCTCACGTTTCCCGAGGGGTGGGAGGCGGTATTCCTCGGCGCCCTCGCCGTGCTGTACCTGCTCGTCGCGGTGGTGGGCGGGATCGGCGCCGCGCGCCACACGCGCTTCCGGCTGGCCGAGCAGCGGCTGGAGGTCGAGACCGGCTGGCTCTCCCACACCTCGCAGACGATTCCCTACGGCGCGATCCACGCCGTCAACGTCTCCCGGCCGTTCTCCGCGCGCATGTTGCGGTTGGCGAGGCTCCGGGTGGAAGCGGGGCAGGACGAGACCGTCACCTTCGAGTACCTCGGGTGGCGGCGCGCCGAGGAGTTGCGGGATGAACTCCTCGAACTGAGCCGGCGGGCCAACGTGGAGCGTTCGTTCTCGGTTGATGATCTGTCCGACGACGGCGCCCCGGCGGTCCCGAGTGATCGTGAGATCCCAGGGGCGGACGAGGGCGACGTGCTCGTCACCGTTCCTCCCTCGCGGGTCGCTCGCGCACGGTTGCGCTCATTCGTGCCGCTGTTCATCGTGTGTGCCCTGGCGATCGCGATTCCCGTGACCATCGCGCGTGAGTTGCCCGGCGTACTGATTGGTATTGGCCTCGCGGCGGTGGCTGGGCTCGCGCGTTGGGTGTGGACCATCGTCTCGCCCGGGACCGTGGTGCTGCGGCGGCGCGGGGATTCCTTGACGGTTTCTGAGGGGCGGTTCGACACGAACGTGACGGCAGCCGCCGTGCGGCGCGTGCATTCGATCGAGGTGACCCAGCCCGTACTCTGGCGGAAGCCCGGCCTGTACACCCTCACCCTGAGCGTGATGGGCGACGTGGAAACCGATGGCGAAGGCTTTTCGCTGCGGGCCGTGACCCACGACGAGGTGCAGGCCGTGATTGGCGCAGTGCGGCCAGGCGCGAATCTCGACGCCCTCCTGACCCGCCGCCTCTCGCCGCGCGCCCGCAGGCGCTACCCGTTCGCTTCCAGGAACATGCTGTGGGGCCACGATCGAGAATTGCTCGTGATCAGGCGTGGTCTGTTCGGGCGCTCGTGGAACCTCATCTCGCTGGCCCGGCTGCAGGCCGTGACGGTCGATGCCGGGCCGATCGCGCGGCGCTTGGATCTTGCCTCGCTGAACCTCTGGATGCCCGAGCCTGGGGGACTCGAGATCATCCCGGGGCTCGATCGCGCCGAGGCGCTCGCCGCGCTGGAGGACCTGACTCGCATCGCCGCGAAGGTTGCCGGCCCGCCCGCGAACGTGGAAAGTGGAGCTCCCTGATGCGATAAGGCGGCATATCGCATCAACGGGCTCCACTTCTGGCCGCAGGGCGAATGCGGCAGCCCGCGTCTCGCGGGCGAGCTGACGGCGCGGGCGACCTGGCGCCACGCGGACTCCGCCCGGCGCCCGCGCGACGGTGCGCTAGACTCTCGGGCTAGAGGCAGTGACCCGGCCATCACCGGCGAGCCTTCCGGAAGAACGGCACGCGCTGCGTCAATCAAGGCGCGCGCCCAGTAGAACCGGACGGGTGCGCCCGAGACAGCGCCCAACGAGTGGCTCCCGCTAGCGGGGGCAAGCGGGGTGGTACCGCGGTGCGCGCCAACGGCGCGAATCGTCCTTGCATGAGGCAGGAGTCGCGCCAACGGGTGCGCCCTCGTAACGAGACCCCCCAAGTTGAGCACGGCCCCGCTGCACCGGGCCGCCACACTCGGCTCCTCCCCGTCGTTC
>JAKDIE010000207.1 GCA_030450655.1 Ruaniaceae bacterium | reverse complement strand
CGCCATCGCGCACCCCGCAGGGGGCGCGCTACTGATCCTGACCGGCGCGGCGGCGACTCGACGGCTTGCGATTCTCAAGCCCGGGCAGCGGCCTCGCACTCTTGCCGCAGTACCTGGGGCGTTCCGGCTCGCCCCAACCGGTGACGGGCAGGTGGCGATCGGCTACGATGATGGGCGCATCGAGGTGCGTAGCCCGGCAACGCTGGGACAGGCAACGCTTCTCACCACGCTTGCCGCCCCAATCTGGGGCCTCGCGCTCGCACCTGGAGGACTGCTCGCCGGCTTCGGCTCTTCCATCGATCTTGTCACGGTGACCGAGCCTCCGGGAGTCGATCTCACGCTCGCTGCCGAACAGTACCTCGGATCATGGGCGCGCGTCGAAGTGGCAGTGCGGGGCGGAGTCGTATTCGACGATCTCGCTTTCGTTGTGGATCCGCCGTTGGGCGGACTCGTCTCTGCCTCACGCGATGCCTCGTTCGATCCGGCCCACCCGAACGTCATCGTGGCGATCGGAGGCACTCTCGGTGAGTACAAACTGCTGGCTCTCGACTCGGCGACCGGTGACGTCCTTGGTGGCACAGGCTTCAGTGTGGTGGACACCTGGAAGCACCGCGATGGCCCGCCTATCGCACTCGTTGGTCCTACCGTCAACGATGCGCCGGATGCCGCGTGGGGAGGCGGCGATCCCTATGTGCCGCAGAACATGAACGTTCGCCCGCGCCTCGGCGCGTACAGGGTGGGCGTTGTTGTTGTGGAGACTGCCGATCAAGCGACGCTCACGAATGCTGCCGCCACCACGCTCGCACAGACCCTGCGCGAGGAAGTCTTCACCGGCGTGGCACGTGGCGGGGTCACCGAATCGACCCGTCTATTCTTCGATGCTGTGTCGAGTGGATCCTTGAATCTGGTGGATGCCGGGGTAGTGGTCCCCGTACGGCTTCCGAACAATTGGGATAGCTACGTCGCTCCGAATGCGACGACGGGCCGCACAGCCGGTGACGGTCTCTCGAACTTCTCCACAGCCGCGGTCGCCGAACTCGTGCAACGAAATCGCGATCGTGTCGCGGCGGGCCAGCCGCCACTGATTGACCTCGACACGGTGGACTCCCTCGTGTTCGTGCTGCGCTCGATTCCCGCAAGCGGGACCAACCCGGGACGCCACCAGTGGCCATACGGCAGCCGTCCAGGCGGATACCAACAGTCCTACATCGTGGGCGAGGACACGTTCCCATTCTTTGGCTTCGAGTTCGCGATACCGCGCGTGCGCACCATCCAGGTGCTCACAATGCCGACGACGTGGGCTACTGAGGGCGGTGGCCGCACCTTCGCGGAGACGATCGGTCACGAACTCTCCCATAACTTTGGGCTGCATGACGCATACTTCGATGCGGCGAAGCACGCTGCTGAGTTCCAAGCGCGGGAAGTGGGATCGTGGGATCTCATGGGGAACGAGGGAGGCTCCCCGGAACTCGCGCCAGCCGAACGCATGCAACTCGGGTGGGTGCCGGCAGGCCACGTGCGGACCCTCTCAGTGGGGGTTTCGGGCTACGTCGACGAGGAGGTCATCCTCCACCCAGCCGGGCGCCTCATGCCATTGCCAGCCGGGCGCCGTCAGGCAATAGAACTGCGCATCGCGGATGGGCGGAACTACTATTTCGAGTATCGCCGCCGTAACGCCACCGCGCTCAGTGATCAGACCACTCCCGAGGACTTCGTGGTGGTTGGCACGGACTATGTCTCCGGGGACACCCCGCCAACCAACAGGCGCCCTTTGACGTTGCTCCGCGACGATGCCGATTTTGATGGCGGCACGTTCGGCCTCGGCGATGACTATGAGGAATCCGATACGAGCGATCCCTCATACCCGAACGATTTCCGTATGGAGGTGCTGGAGACGGCGAACGAGTTCGCACGCGTGCGCCTGCGCTACGCCGATGCGAAGCCCGATCCCTCCATCCGGCCGTGGGGGCAGAGTACGAACTGGAAGAGCCCGGACCTGGTGGTTGAGAACTTCCGAAGCCAGCAGAACCCCGCGCTGCGGGACGTCCCGTGGGAAGGTCATGACAATTGGGTGATCGCGACCATCCGCAACACGGGGCGTGACACGGCCACCAACATCGAGGTGACGTTTGGGGTCAAGGACTTCACCCTCGGTGGCGGCGCCGAGCACTCGCTTGGCGTGGTGACGATCGCGTCCCTCGCCGCCGGTGCTGACGTGCAGGTCACCTCGCCCAACGTGTGGCGCCCGCCGGCGCTGTCCGGGATCCCGTTCTTCAACATTCGACCGCACTACTGCGTGTTCGCGCGGATCACGCCGCAGGCCGACGAGATCACACGGGACAATAACGAGGCGCAATCGAATCACACATTGATGATCTCGGCGTCTAGTTCACCGGCCACGCGAGAGACCGGCGTGGTCAAGGTGACCAACCCTCATCCCGTGGAAGCTCGCTGCAGGGTCATTGTGCGGCAGAACGGGCCGCTATCACGCACGTATTTGGAGCATGCCTGGGTGATGCTGCCCCCCGGTGGGGAGCGCGATGTCACCTTCTGGACCGAATCGATGATTGGCGATCGCGTGGTTGAACGCTACGCGGAGCGCCTGAAGTCTCACGCTTGGGAGATGCCGAACAGCCTGTTGCTCACCGGAGTTGCCGATACGGGTGAGGGCTGCCACGGTGACACCGTTGGGGGCGCCCACGTCACGGTGGTCTCCGGGCGGCGCACCCGGTTTGTTGAGCTCCGCGTGGGGCGCGGCTACGCATACGGACGCGTGGAAGTCGAGGAGAGCGGTGAGGGTGTGTGGGGGAGCGTCGTCGTCACGCTCCGCGAGGAGAAGGACGGCAAGGATGCGGGCGTGTTCACGGGGAGTGTTGTGGACGGCCAGTTCCGGTTCGAGTTCGAGCGGCGCCGAGATTGGGACTTTGACAGCGCTCGCGTGGCCCAGGGTGAGTTCACGGGCGGTTACTCGGCGGCCCCGTGCCTCAGCGACTGGGTCGAGGTTGAATAGAACCAGTTGACCGCCGCGCGCCATTGCTTTGATTGACGCTAGGGGCGGTTGGCAATGCTGGATCCGTTCAGCCGCATCCACGTGATCATGACGGGTCCGAGGATGCCGTCACGGTGCAGTTCGTTGTGGCCCTGGAAGACCGTGACGTCGGCGGCAGTCGTTGGGCCGTAGTCGCCGTCCACGTGCAGGGCTGTGCGCGGCCACGTCACACTGAAGACATTGAGTGCCGTCTGTGCCTGCATCGCCCACGCGCGCCACGCCTGAGTCACCGGGCCGTTGATGCCGTCCACCAGTAGCTTGGCGTCCGCGTGGGTGTTCTGGCGGCGCTGGTACTCTCTCGTCGCGGCGTCGTGCTTCACCGCCGCTTTCGAGGGTTGGGTAGAGGCAGTGGCGGGGCTGGTGGCATTCGGCGCCGAGCCGGGCGAGACGCCGTACCGCTTAAAGTAGACGCGCGGATTGACCGGCTTACCTTTGCTACTCCAGGTCTCAAGGTGCAGGTGCGGTCCGGTCACGTTCCCGCGCGCACCCATCGTCCCGATCTTCTGGCCTGCTTTCACCTTCGCTCCCACTACAACGATGGCCGTGTCGAGATGCCCAAAGTACTGCCGTTCGCCGTCGGGGTTGCGGATCAGGACGTTGCGGTCTCCCGAG
>JAKDIE010000206.1 GCA_030450655.1 Ruaniaceae bacterium | reverse complement strand
CGTGGTGCAGGTCGTGCGAACGCTCCTGGACCGTGTGGCTAACACCGTGGATCTTGGCTCAGTGGCCACGCTCGTGGGGCTCGCGGGAACGGTCACAACCCTCACCGCAGAGGCGCTGCACCTGGAGTCCTATCAGCCGCACTACATCGACGGCGCGCGGCTGAGCGTGGCGCAGATCCTCGAGGCGGTGGACTTCATGGTGCGCTCCCCGCGCGAAGTACGGTCCGCGCGCGGGTACATGCATCCGGGCCGCGTGGACGTGATCGGCGCTGGAGCGATCGTATGGGGCGAGATTGTGCAGCGGGTGGCGGCGGAGGTCACCGCACGCGGCGGCGAGATGACGCACGCGATCACGTCGGAGCGGGACATCCTCGATGGGATAGCACTCACGGCGTAGCGGCCGTGTTTTTGCCACTACGCGGCGTCGATGGACTCCTGTGCCGCACGGCCGCCGCGAGCGGTCATGACCGCCTGCCCAACGAGGCCGGCAGCGATGAGGGCACCGACCGCCGTCGCCCATGTTGCCTGGACGATGAAGATGAGAGCCATCGCTGCGAGAGTGGGGATCAGGTATTTGACGGACCAGCCGATGTAGCCAACGAAGGACGGCATCGTGACGCCACTGTTCTCAGCTACTGCTTTCACCATGAAGTTGGGGCCGTTGCCGATGTACGTGATCGCGCCGCAGAACACCGCGCCGAGGGACACGGAGATGAGGTACAGCTCCGGGACGTCTGCCACGCGTGGCTCACCCGGGAGTGTGCGCGCCATCTCGAAGAATGTGACGTACGTGGGTGCGTTGTCGAGGAGAGCTGAGAGCCCGCCGGTGAAGATGAAGAGGGTCCACTCGTTGAGGGGGAGCTTCGGGGCGATCGCGGTGAGCACCTTGAGTGCGGGCATCATCGTGAGGAAGATGCCGATGAAGAGTGCGGCGACTTCGCCAATGGGCCCCCACGAGAACTGGTTGTCTGTGTAGCGGGCGCGCTTGCTGCCGAGCGTGAGTGAGGCGGCGGCAGCGAGGAGCATCGCGACCTCACGCCAGGGAATCATCTGGAAGGCGGTCGCATGGCCCGTCTCGATGGCGTGCAGATCGATGGATGGCAGGAACGCGACCGATGCGACCACTGCGGCGAGCCACGCGAAGTTGATCGCGCCGCGCACGCGCAGCGGCGTCCTCTCGCGCACGTCACTCATGAGTGCGACCGTGGGTTCGCTGCGGTAGAGACGCGTCTCGATCCCGAAGTAGATGGCGAGAAGGATCGCATTGACGAAGAACCACATGGGGAACAGGTTGAACGTCCACGTGAACGGAACGCCGCGCAGCATACCGAGGAAGAGCGGCGGATCCCCGAGCGGGGTGAGGAGGCCACCACAGTTCGCGATGATGAAGATGGCAAAGATCACCGTGTGTTTGCGGCGCGTGCGTTGGGCGTTTGTGTTGAGGATGGGCCGGATGAGGAGCATTGCCGCGCCGGTCGTGCCGATGAATGAGGCGATGAGGCCGCCGATTGCAAGAAATGCCGTGTTGGTCTTGGGGGTCGCTTTGAGGTCTCCCGCGAGGAAGATGCCACCCGAGATCGTGAAGAGCGCGCCGAGGAGAATGATGAACTGCGCGTACTCCCACAGTGCGTGCAGCACGGTTGTGTGTTCGCCGCCGAGCCACATCCACAGCGCCACCGGGACTCCGAGGACCAGCGCCACACCAAGTTGAGTGGAGAGCTTCTCCCAATGGTGGCTCGTCTGCGGGATCAGTGGCAGTGCTGCGATTGAGAGCAGCATCAGCACAAAGGGGATGACAGACCACCACTGGAATTCCATATCGTGCTCCTTTGCCTGTGACGTGCCTCCTAGCCTAGCGTCGCTGGATGGATGACGTTGCCGACTACTCTGGCGCGGATCACATTAGGCTGGGGGTGTAGCCCTCGTAGCCCAATTGGCAGAGGCAGCCGACTTAAAATCGGCACAGTGCGGGTTCGAGTCCCGCCGGGGGCACAACGCGTAGCGTTGGGTTCTCGCGTGGGCGAAGGGCCCGCAGGTGGGCCCCCGCTGTGCGCCGGAGGCGTGCAGTAGGGGATCGAGTCCCGCCGGGGGCACAACGCGGCAGTGCTGCGAAAGAGCTCACCGCAAGCGGCTCGCGGTGAGCGTAGTAAAGGGATAATGGCAGCATGATCGAAGTTGTCACAGTCAGTTCCGCCGCGGAAGCCGGCGAGATCGTCGCCCGCGCCATCACCGCCTTGATCGAAGAGAAGCCCGAGGCCGTTCTCGGCCTCGCGACAGGCTCCAGTCCGCTCCCGGTGTACCGGGCGCTGGCGCAGAGCGCCGCCGATTTCTCCCGCGTGCGCGGCTTCGCGCTTGACGAGTACGTGGGCCTCGATCCCGCACACCCGGAGAGCTACCGCTCGGTCATCACGCGCGAAGTGGTGGAGCCGCTCGGCCTCGATCCGGCGCTCGTACACGTGCCCCCGGGCGCGATTGAGGGCATCGAGACGGCCGGCGCGCGCTACGAGGCGATGATTCGTGAGGCTGGCGGCGTGGACGTTCAGCTTCTGGGAATCGGCTCGAACGGGCACATCGCCTTCAACGAGCCTGGTTCGGCGCTGGACTCCCGCACTCGCCGCGAGGAGCTCACGGAGCGTACCCGCCTCGACAACGCACGCTTCTTCGACTCGCTTGAGGACGTGCCCCACGCCTGCATGACGCAGGGAGTGGGAACGATCCTCGAGGCGAAGCGGATCTTCCTCCTCGCCTCCGGCGAAGGGAAGGCCGCCGCGATCCGTGACGCGATCGAAGGGCCGCTCTCGAGCGACTGCCCGGCAAGCGCGCTCCAGCAGCACCCGAACGTCACCTTCCTCCTCGACGAAGGCGCCGCAAGCCAGCTGTCCCGCTGACCCTCGTCATCCTTCTGCCCGGCAGTGCGCCTTCGCACTCCTCGTCATCCCGTGTGTGGCTGCCACTCCAGTGAGTGGCGAATGCGCGGGCGGATGCCGGATTGTGTGCGGATGCCACTCCGGTGAGTGGCGAATGTGCAGCTCAGGCGCTCGGGTCGAGGCTTGAGAAGCCGCCCCTGATGACTCCCTGCCTGGAAGCCGGCGGACCCGGCTCGAGGGCGGGACGGCAACCGCGCAACGCAACCCTCGGAGGCGTTCCTCGACCTGTATGGTAGCGATCCGGGCCCGAGGCGTGGGTGGGCGCGCGATGTGACGGACTCGCTGGCGATTTTCGGCCTGGATGGCAGCGATCCAGGTCCGCGGGGCCAGTGTCACCGCCCCCTGGGGTGTGCTTACAGGCGTTCTTCTGCCAGGACGCGAGCGATCCGGGCCCACGAGGCCAGTGCCACCGCCCCCTGGGGTGTCCCGGGAGGCGTCTCAAGGGCTTGTGGCTGCATATGGTGACTAAAGGAGCATCTTTGGTCATGAGATGCAGCCCGTTCTGCCAGGAGGGTCCCGGTCAGGGGCGTTCGATCGTTATCGTGGCAGTTTTCGTACGATCCGAGTGGCCGAAGGGCTGTTCGTGGCAGGAAACGTCAGAATCCTGACGAATACTGCCACGAGGACGGGCCAGCGGCGGCCCATCGAACGAATACTGCCACGCTCATGTGCTCCCGCAGGGCAACGGACGGCGCGGCCACGAAAGGGAGCGAGAACCGCCTCACCATGGGTCCAGAT
>JAKDIE010000205.1 GCA_030450655.1 Ruaniaceae bacterium | reverse complement strand
TCCGCGAGCTTGTGCTGGAATTCGACGCCCTTTGATACGCCACCGGGCTCGTCGAGTTGGCGAGACCAGGTGACGCCCACCTTGACCGCCCAACGGAAGATGGAACGCTTGAGTCCCTTGCCCTGGCGCAACTCTGCGGCGGTGTAGATCTTCTCCCAGATGCGGGGTACGGAGAGCAGGAAGGTCGGCTGGAATGTGCCGATCGCGGCCACTGCCTGCTTCGGGTCCGGGGCAAAGGCGATGGGGACCCCTTCGATGAGAACAAAGACGCTCACGAACCGAGCGAAGACGTGCGCCATCGGGATGAACAGCAAGGTGCGGGAGTTGGGCTCCTCAAGGACCTTGTGGACGTCCGTCGCCAGTGTCTCGAGAATGAGGCGCACGAAGTTTCCGTGGGTCAGTGTGGCGCCCTTCGGGCGGCCAGTGGTCCCCGAGGTGTAGATGATCGTGGCGATGTCCTCAAGGTGGGTCGCCGCCGCACCCGCATCCGCAGCCTCGTCGGAGACCGCCGCGCCGTCAGCGATGAGGCGATCAATGGCGCCGTCGTCAATCACCCACACGTTCGTGACGCCATGGCCGTCCTCCTCACCGCGCGCCTCTTCGATAACCGCCGCATTCTCGGCGGTCTCGGTGATCGCGCCCGTGCAACCCGAGTCCTTCAAGATCCACTGTGTTTGATGCGCTGAGGACGTCTCGTACACCGGAACAGAGAACGCCCCAATCTGCCAAATCGCGAGATCGAGAAGCGCCCACTCGATGCGCGTGCGGGACATGATCGCGATCGCGTCGCCCTTCCCGTAACCGTGCGCGATCAGACCCTTCGCGATGCCCCTGACTGTCTGCAGGACCTCGCTCGCAGGGATGTCCTGCCATTCGCCAGCAACCTCGCGGCACATGAGAGTTTTCGAGGGAGTATCAGTGGCGTGACGAAGCAGAAAGTCCGAGATCGACAGGTTCGGATCAATATCAAGCTTCGCGGGAGTGGAGATTTCGTTCATTACACGTCCTTGCGTTGAGATTGGTCAAAAGTTTATACAAGTGAGACGAGTCACGCTCTCTGAGATGACACATCCTCGCGAATGGAACCTAAACGTGGGGCTAGACCTGCGCGCCGTCATCATCGTGATCGCGGTGCGCGGGCAGTCCCGTCACAAGGACCACGAGGCCAGACATCCCGATCACCCCGCAGAGGATCCCGAGAATCCCGCTCGTGTTGGTGAGGGTGACCACGAGAACGCCAACAAGGCCGACGACGATCAGGAACCATCCGAGAACGGAGCGGGCTGTGAACGCGCGTGCGTCGGGCTCTGGTGGCACGAACTCGTCGTCGTCCTCGTCCACCTGGTAATCGCGCGGACCCCCGGACGGAGATCGAGGAGCCTCCCGTTTGCCGGAGATCTCACCGAGTTGGGCCGTAAGATCGGACCAGCGGGCCTCGATTTCGTCGGGATCAAGTTCGTCCGGGCTATTCATAGCCCTAGACTGTCATGCGACGTCAACGTTAGGCGGCAAGTGTGTTCTATGGCTTTGTCAAGGCGACGCTGGGAAGCGTCCTCAAGGTGTTTTACCAACCCTGGATACGGGGAGACGAGAACATCCCTTCTGATGGGCCCGCAATTCTTGCCTCGAACCATCTCGCGGTCATCGACTCCGTTTTCCTGCCGCTGATGATCCGCCGCGAGGTGGTCTTCATGGGGAAGTCCGACTACTTCGATGGCAAGGGGATCCGAGGGAAGGCAGTCGCGTCATTCATGCGTGCGGTGGGTACGATTCCCGTGGATCGCGCCGGCGGGCGAGCGTCAGAAGCGGCATTGCGAACGGGCCTTGCGCGCCTCAACGGCGGCGATCTCTTCGGAATCTATCCCGAGGGCACGCGCAGTCCAGATGGGCGTCTCTATCGGGGCAAGACCGGCGTGGCACGGTTGGCGCTCGAATCCGGAGCGCCAGTCATCCCTGTTGCGATGGTCGGCACAAACATTGCCCAGCCCATCGGCAAGAAGATCCCGAAGATGCACCGAATCGGGGTCGTCATCGGCAAGCCCCTCGACTTTTCTCGCTACCAGGGCATGCAAGACGATCGATTCGTGCTGCGGTCCATCACGGACGAGATCATGTACGAGCTCATGCTGCTCTCCGGCCAGGAATACGTGGATGTCTACGCGGCAACGATGAAGAACCGCATCTCCGCCGCCAAGAAGGAGGGACGGGAAGTCTCCGACCGCGCGGTCAGTGCGCCGGGGGGACGGCCCGTTCCTGAGACGGAAGTCCCAGAACCCACCGAGGACGAGATTCGTGGCGGCCTGGAACTCGTTGCACAACGAGAGGCGGAGGCTCGCGAACGCGGAGAGAGCCCTACACTGAACATCGACAATCCACCACAAAGAAATGAGGAAACCGATGGTTAAGCGCGTCGCGCTACTGACCGCAGGAGGCTTCGCGCCGTGCCTGTCCTCCGCCGTTGGAGGGCTTATTGAGCGCTACACGGAGCTCTCGCCCGAGACAGAGATTATCGCCTACCAGAACGGCTACCACGGCCTGCTGAAGGGCAATTTCATCGTCATCGACGAGGAGGCGCGGGCGAAGGCGGGCATCCTGCATCGCTTCGGTGGCAGCCCAATCGGAAACTCGCGCGTGAAGCTCACGAACGCGAAGGACCTCGTCAAGCGTGGACTCGTGGCAGAGGGCGAGGATCCACTTGAGGTCGCAGCGGATCAACTGCGATCCGACGGCGTGGACGTCCTGCACACCATCGGTGGGGATGACACAAACACGACTGCCGCGGACCTCGCGGCGTACCTGGAGGACCACGGATACCACCTCTCGGTGGTGGGCCTGCCGAAGACGATTGACAACGACATCGTCCCCGTCCGTCAGTCCCTCGGTGCGGACACTGCGGCCGAGGAGGCGTCAAAGTTCGCGCAGAACGTCCTTGCTGAGCACCGCTCGAGCCCGCGTCAACTCATCGTGCACGAAGTGATGGGTCGTAACTGTGGCTGGCTCACGGCGACCGCGGCACACAAGTACCGCGCGTGGCTGGACACACAGGAATGGGTGCCGTCTTTGGGCCTGTCCCGCGAGCGTTGGGACATTCATGGCGTCTACGTGCCCGAGATGTCGCCAAACTTCGACACCGAAGCAGTGCGTCTGCGTGAGGTGATGGACACGGTTGGTAACGTCAACGTCTTCTGGTCAGAAGGTGCGGGAGTTCCTGAGATCATCGCCGAGATGACCAAGAGGGGCGAAGACGTGGAGCGGGACCCGTTTGGTCACGTGAAGCTTGACACGATTAACCCCGGCGAGTGGTTCGCGAAGAACTTTGCCGAGGCCGTGGGGGCCGAGAAGGTCATGGTGCAGAAGTCCGGCTACTTCTCGCGTTCTGCGAAGGCGAACGAGTACGATCTGGCTCTCATCAATGAGATGGTGCACCTCGCGGTGGACGCCGCTTTCGATGGCCGTTCGGGCGTGGTGGGTAACGATGAGGAGAACGACGACGAACTCTCGGTGATCGCGTTCCCAAGAATCGCCGGTCACAAGGCATTCGACGTGTTCACGCCATGGTTCCGCGAGATGCTGGACGATACTGGCCAGCCATTCTCCGCCGATGCTCCGGGCCACGTGGAGTAGCTAAGCAAGAGACAGGAGGGGCCCGCAGGGAAGACCTGCGGGC
>JAKDIE010000015.1 GCA_030450655.1 Ruaniaceae bacterium | reverse complement strand
GCCCGAGGATGTGGCATCATGACGTCCGCCCATGCCGTTGTGCCGCCCGTGACGGCGCCCGCGCAACCCCGGTTCCGTTCCGATGGTGCCGCAGACAGGTTCATGCGACGCCTCCTCGGCATCACCGCCACGGACCGGCGCTCCACGGAACAGGCGCACCGCGCCTTCCGTGTCTCCGTGGTGATCTCCGGCGTCCGGTGCCTGATCACGTATCTCCTGGTTCCGGTTCTCGTGCCGATCCTCAGCCTCGCGGGCTGGGTGGCAGCACCGATTGGCCTGGCGCTGTGCGCGGTGGCTGCCGTGAGCGGAATCGTCAGCGTGCGGCGTTTCTGGCTCTCAGATCACCGGTACCGGTGGATGTATACGGCATTCATCGGTGTCGTGTTCGTGGTGCTGGCCCTCGCGCTGATCTCCGATCTGAACCGCTTGGGGGTGATTGCATGAGTACGGACGCGGAACTCGAGCTGGAGAACCGGGAGACCGAAGAGGATGATCCGCCTCCGCGCGAGCTTGAAAGCGCGCTTCTGAGCGTGGCACTGTTCGGCGGGATGATCCTTTTCGCAGTCAGCTGCACGATGTTCGGCTGGAACTGATCTAGTTGTCTTCTGCGGCATCGCCGGCGGGTACCTTGGCCAGTGTTGCGACGCATAACGACGGCTTCACGAACGCCTCCAGGCGCCTCACGGTGACGGAGGCCTGCATCTCGGCAAGTGCCCCTTGCATGAGGCCGAGGTGCATCGAGCACACGATGTCGCGGTGCTCTTTCGCGATCTCGAGGAACGGACAGTGGTGAAGGTGGATCGCGCGCGAACCCTCTCCCACGCCTAACTCCGGAGTCAGCTGCGGATCGAAGCCAACCTCGTCAAGGATCCGGAGAAGCTGACTAATCGCGTCATCTTCGTCGCTACGCCGAGATCGATCGGGGCGTTCCGCCAGGTGCCCTCCCCACACCTGCCCTGCCGCGCGGGCCGCCTCGGCCGCCTTCGGAACCGATTCGGAGATGAGGGCCGCCAGCATGGCGGCCAGCAACCGGTAGCTCCGCGTGTCTCCCTGGCTCCCCGGCAGGCCCACCGCCGCATAGTTGAGACGTGGCCGCCCAGGCTCGGTGCGGTCCTCAGCGTGACTGTTCACCACGCCGTCGGCCACGAGCCGATCGAGATGGAACCGCACGGTATTGAGGTGGAGCCCGACGGCGGTCGCTACGTCCTGAGCTCCGAGGCCATCGGGGTGCTGGCGGAGGGTTTGCAGGATCCGCAGACGACTGGCGTGAGCGCGCACGCCATCGGCGGGGGCATCTCGCAGCGGCTGGTCCACACGGACCATCGTTGCAGGTGAGCTGGGGCGGTTCAAAGTCGCTGGGGCGTCAGACGCGCGGTGGCGCAGCGATGGGCGGGGAGTTGAACTCACCCGCCCATCACTGGGTCCTTGGTACCTACTTCTCGACGTACTCCATGGGCAGGCCCGCAGGTGTATCCGGGATCTGCTTTGTGGAGAGGCGCTTGCGGAACACCCAGTACGTCCACGCCTGGTAGGCGAGCACGATCGGCACGAGGGTGAGTGCCACGATGCTCATCACGGTGAGCGTGTACGGCGTTGAACTGGCCTGTGCGATCGAGAGGGAGTATGCCGGATCGATCGAGGAGGGCATGACGTTCGGGAACATGGTCACGAAGATCCACGTGACGGCGCTGATGATGGCGATGACGTTGAGCGTGAACGCCCAGCCTTCGCGGCGCTTGAGCGTGGAGAGGACCACGCCCACCAATGCGAGTGCGGCAACGAGTAGCGGGATCCAGCCGATCGCGTTCGCGGAGAACGCGAACTGGCCCCACAGCACGAACACCGCGGCAAGCGCCGTGGCAAGAATCGAGGTCTTCACCGCGAGCTTCGCGGCGCGCTCCTGGATCTCTCCGGCCGTCTTCAGTGCGAGGAAGATCGCCCCACTGGAAAGGAACAGGGAGGCGGTCACGAGGCCACCGAGCAGCGTGTACGGCGTGATCAGCGAGAAGAAGCCGCCCGTGAGTTGGTGCGACGAGGTCGCCAGCGAGGAGGCGACATCGGCCGTGGGGACCACGGCGCCCGTGACACGATCCAGAACCTCAATCTTCATGCCCTGCACGAGGTTCGCGAACGCCACACCCCACAGCACCGCAGGAACCCATGCGCCGACGACGTGGATCCAGTCCCAGCGATCCCGCCACTCGGCGTTCTGGATCTTCGGGCGCCACTCGATCGCGCAGATGCGCACGATCAGTGCCACAAGGATCAGGAGGAGGGCCAGGTACGCGCCGGAGAACAGCGTGGCGTACCACTCGGGGAACGCCGCGAACGTGGCGCCACCGGCGGTGAGGAGCCAAACCTCATTGCCGTCCCAGTGCGGGCCAATCGAGTTGAGCATCACGCGCTTCTCGCGCTCGTTCTTCGGCAGGAACTTCAGAAGCATGCCCACGCCGAAGTCGAAGCCTTCGAGCACCAGGTAGCCGATCCAGAGGACGGCGATGAGGACGAACCAGAGAACTGAGAGCCATTCCATGAGGGATTCCTAGTAGACGAAGGACATCGGGACATCGGAATCATCAGGCGATTCCGGTATCTGATCGGCCTCGGAGTCCAGCCCCTCCCGCACGTAACGCCGCATCAGGATGAACCAGACCACGCCGAGTGCGGCGTAGAGGAGAGTGAAGGTGATCAGTGACGTGAGCACAGTTCCTGAGCTGACCACGGTCGAGACGCCGTCTTGCGTGAGCATGTAGACGAAGTCCGTGGGGCTCGCCGGGTTCGGGTGGACCACCCACGGCTGCCGGCCCATCTCAGTGAAGATCCAGCCGAACGAGTTGGCGAGGAACGGCGTGGGAATCGCGATGAGTCCGAGGGCCGCGATCCACTTCTTGTCCGTCACCTGGCCCTTACGCAGGTACCACAGCGCCGCCGCGGCGAGGAGCACCGAGCCGGCCGCGAATCCCATCATCAGGCGGAAGGACCAGTAGGTGATGAAGAGGTTCGGGATGAAGTCCACGTCGTCACCGAACTGATCGGCGTAGAGCGTCTCCTGCTGCGCGCGCAGTTCGTTGAGGCCCTCCAGCTCGGCGCCGAAATCGCCCGTGGCGAGGAAGGACGTCACGCCGGGGACCTCGATGATGCGGGTGACGTTCTCGCAGTCGTTGGTGAAGTCACCGATCGCAAGAATCGAGAAGGCGACACCTGCCTCGTTGTCACAGATGACTTCCGCTGCGGCCATCTTGATGGGCTGCTGCTCGAACATGAGCTTCGCCTGGACGTCGCCCGTCCCCAGCACACCAATACCGGCGATGATGATCACGATCATTCCGAAGCGGGCAGCGGGGCGCCACACCTCGCGGGCTTGCGCCTCGTTGCCGGAGCGCACGGCGCGCACGATCCACCACACGGCGATTCCGGCAACGAAGGTGCCGGCGGTCAGGAACGCAGCGGTGATCACGTGCGTGAAGGCGGCCAGCGCCGTGTTATTCGTGATCAGTGCGGCGAAGTTCACGAGCTCGGCGCGGCCTGTCTCGGGGTTGAACTCGGCGCCCACTGGGTGCTGCATGAACGAGTTCGCCACGAGGATCCAGTACGCGGAGAGGTTCACGCCGATTGCCACGCACCAGATCGCGGCGAGGTGGAGCTTCTTCGGCAGCCGGTTCCACCCAAAGATCCACAGTCCGAGGAAGGTGGACTCGAGGAAGAACGCGGCCAACGCCTCGATCGCGAGGGGCGCGCCGAACACGTCACCCACATAGCGCGAGTACTCGGACCAGTTCATGCCGAACTGGAACTCCTGGACGATGCCGGTCGCAACGCCGAGCGCGAAGTTGATGATCAGTAGCTTGCCGAAGAACTTCGTGAGCTTGAGCCAATGCTCCTTGCTTGTGGCGAACCACATCGTCTGCATGATCGCCACGAGGGGGGTGAGGCCGATCGTGAGGGGGACGAGAACAAAGTGGTAAACGGTCGTGATGCCGAACTGCCACCGCGCGAGGTCAAGGGCTTCCACGGACTTTACTTCCTTGTAGTCAGGGGACGGATGATCTCACCTTATGTTTCAGGGAGTCGAAGTCGAGGGACATTGGTCCCGCGTTTCTGTCAGAGTGTCATGACGTTCCAGGAGCATCAGCGATGGATTTTGCGAACCGTGTGTCATAATCGAAACAATACTTTCCGCGCGGCCACCCCGAGCGGAGACCGAGCCTGATGCGCCACGCGAGTGCCGCTGCAGACGGTTCGTAAGTGAAGACTTTTCCGTCGCCTACCGGCGGAACTACATGCGGCGCGCATCGAGGTGGAATGCAAGCCGCAGGAACGGGAGTACCCCGTGGAGAACACCCCTACATCGCCACAGTTTTCGTCCGAGAACTCGGCAGCACCGGCGCAATCGATCAAGCTTCCCGCCGCCGCGCTGCTCTTCCAGGCGCCGGATCTGACTCCTGCTCCGCGGATCGTTGAGATCGAGCAGGCACCGAAGGTTCCCGCGCAGCACGCTGGGACGAAGAATCATCCGAGTAAGAAGAAGCCACAGGACCCACCCAGCGCTCCCGATGAGTCGAACGCGCCGTCCCAGCCCGACGACGAGGCCACAGATTCCGCGGGCTCGGGCGATTCCGGCGATGGAGGATCCAAGCGGCGCCGCCGTGGAGGCCGCGGCCGCAAGAAGGCCACTGGATCCGAGGACTCCACCGAGGGGTCACAGGACTCGCAGGACGAGCAGGACGCGCAGGGATCGCGGGGATCGCACAGCGCCAAGGAGGAACCGGCGGCCGAGGTAGCCGGGGAGGACGAGAGTTCCGCCTCCTCCCGCCGCCGCCGCACCCGCTCACGCACCACCCGCACACGCACGGACTCGCAGGAGGTCTCCGCTGTGGTGGGTTCGACCCGCCTGGAGGCAAAGCGCCAGCGCCGCCGTGAAGGGCGCGAGGCCGGGCGCCGTCGGCCAGTGATCACCGAATCCGAATTCCTCGCGCGCCGCGAATCAGTGGACCGCACGATGCTCGTGCGCGAGCAGGATGGGCTGAACCAGATCGCCGTCCTCGAAGATGGCGTGCTCGTGGAGCACTACGTGGCGCGTCGCACCCAGACCTCGATGGTGGGAAGCGTCTACCTCGGCAAGGTACAGAACGTGCTGCCGTCGATGGAGGCCGCGTTTGTTGATCTCGGGCGGGGCCGCAACGCCGTGCTCTACGCCGGTGAGGTGAACTGGGATGCTGCGGGATTGGAAGGCAAGCCGCGCCGCATCGAGTCCGCGCTGAAGAGTGGCGACACGGTACTGGTGCAGGTCACCAAGGATCCGATCGGGCAGAAGGGCGCGCGATTGACCAGCCAGATCACTCTCGCGGGCCGCCACCTCGTGCTCGTGCCTTCCGGTGCGATGACGGGCATTTCGCGCAAGCTTCCCGAGGCCGAACGCGCGCGCTTGAAGAAGCTCCTGAAGCAGATCGTGCCGGATTCGGCGGGCGTGATCGTGCGCACCGCAGCGGAAGGCGCCACCGAAGAGCAACTCCGTAACGACGTCGAGCGGCTGCTGGGGACCTGGGAGGACATCTCGAAGAAGGCCCAGAACGCGAAGGGTGCACCGCTGCTGCTGAAGGGCGAACCCGAACTGGCCGTGCGCGTGGTCCGTGACGTGTTCAACGAGGACTTCTCATCGATGGTCATTTCCGGATCCGACGCGTGGAAGACCATCTCCGCGTATGTGCAGGATCTCTCGCCGGAGCTCGCGGACCGCATGACACATTGGGTGGAGAAGAAGGATCTGTTCAGCGCGTACCGTGTGGATGAGCAGCTCTCCAAGGGCATGGACCGCAAGGTGTGGCTACCTTCGGGTGGTTCGCTCGTCATTGACCGCACCGAGGCGATGACCGTTGTGGACGTCAATACGGGGCGCTTCACGGGCTCGGGAGGTTCGCTCGAGGAGACCGTCACCCGCAACAACCTCGAGGCTGCCGAAGAAATCGTCAACCAACTGCGCCTGCGCGATATTGGCGGCATCATCGTGATCGACTTCATCGACATGGTCCTCGAATCCAACCGCGATCTCGTGATGCGCCGCCTCATCGAATGCCTTGGCCGCGATCGCACGCGCCACCAGGTGGCAGAGGTGACGTCTCTGGGGCTCGTGCAGATGACACGCAAGCGCGTGGGCCAGGGACTTGTCGAGGCGTTCTCGGAGACATGCGCCGAATGCGGTGGTCGCGGCATCATCGTTCACGCCCATCCCGTGGAGAGATCCGGAGCGGAATCGGATAGTGGCAGCGGCGCCAGCAGCAACAACCGCCGCCGCCGTGGCGGAGCCGCCGTGAAGCCGCCTGAGGAGCCAAACCGGACAGAGGTGAAGGCCACCCTCCAAACCATCGCCGCCGCCGCCGCTCATGCCCACGAGGGCACGAGCCCGGACGAGCAAGTCGATGAACCGGTTGAGGTACCCGTGGACGTTCCGGAGGCGGATGCAGCCGCGCCGGAATCTCAGGCACCGGCCAGTGCGGACTCCCCGCAGGACGCACCCACCCAGGGTGAGTCTGCGCCGTCGGCCGAGAGTGCGCCGCCCAGGAAGCGCCGCCGAGTCGTTGCGACCTCGGCGACCGCGAGCTCCTCCGACGCTCCGGCGATCATCTCCCTTCCCGCGGTGAAGGAACCGGCACAGATCGGGGCCGGCCCCAGCCGCGATGCGCTCTCGGCGATCAAGTTGCCGGAGCGCGCGGAGGGCGAAGCAGCACCGAAGAGATCGCGTCGCGCGACCTCACACGTGGCGACTCCGCCTCCCGCAGAATAGCGACGAGAGTGTGTGTGCCGAACGGCACATACACTTGACGTTCATTGAGGACTCTCAGGGTTTGCTCTCAGCGGGCGCCCTGACGTAATCTTGGACGTCGGTGCGCTCGTCGCACCCCCCAAATTGTGCCAGTGTGCACGTGGACTCACGAAGGTTCTCCTTGGTGGGACTGTGCGCTACGAGACGACAGGAATGAGCAAGACGTGGTCTATGCCATCGTGAAGGCCGGCGGACGGCAGGAGAAGGTGTCCGTTGGGGACGTCATCTTCGTGAATAGGATCGACGGCGAGGTGGGCTCGAATATCGAGCTCACTCCCGTCATGCTCGTGGACGGCGAAAAGGTGAAAACCTCCGCTGCGGACCTCGACAAGGTCTCGGTCTCGGCCGAGATCCTTGGCGACGCCAAGGGCCCGAAGATCCACATCCTCAAGTACAAGAACAAGACTGGCTACAGGAAGCGTCAGGGGCACCGTCAGCCGCTCACGCGCCTCAAGGTCACGGGCATCAAGTAGCCCCTCGCTGAAGGAGTAGAGACATGGCACATAAGAAGGGCGCATCCTCGTCCCGTAACGGCCGCGACTCGAATGCGCAGCGCCTCGGCGTGAAGCGCTTCGGTGGCGAGCAGGTGAAGGCTGGGGAGATCATCATTCGCCAGCGTGGCACCAAGTTCCACCCAGGCACCGGCGTTGGCCGTGGCAGCGATGACACGCTGTTCGCGCTGCAGGCCGGTGCGGTGAAGTTCGGCGTGCGCGGCGACCGCAAGGTCGTGGACATCGTCGCCAGCTAGTTTTGACGTCACGAATGGGCGGGTCGCGTGAGGCTACCCGCCCACTCGCGTTCTTAGGAGAGCACATGGCCGCATTTGTCGATCGCGTGGTGGTCCATGCGACTGCCGGCAAGGGCGGAAATGGTTGCGCCTCGGTGCGGCGTGAGAAGTTCAAGCCTCTGGGTGGGCCCGACGGCGCCAATGGTGGCCGCGGTGGCTCCATCATCATTGAGGCAGATGCTCAGGCGTCCACCCTCCTCGAGTTTCATCGCCGCCCGCACCTCTCCGCGGAGAACGGGGCACCAGGTGCCGGAGACATGCGCCAGGGGCGGATCGGCGAGGACCTGATCGTTCCCGTCCCCGCGGGCACGGTAGTGATGACGCAGGACGGCACCGTCCTCGCGGACCTCGTTGCGCCGGGCACCCAGTTTGTGGCCGCGCAAGGCGGGGCGGGAGGCCTCGGCAACGCAGCGCTTGCCTCGCCACGGCGAAAGGCTCCAGGGTTCGCGCTGCTCGGCGAACCCGGAGAGGATTCGAGCCTCGTCCTCGAGCTGAAATCGGTTGCGGATGTGGCGCTGGTGGGCTTCCCCTCTGCCGGCAAGTCCTCACTTATCGCCTCAATTTCCGCAGCGCGCCCCAAGATCGCCGAATACCCCTTCACCACGCTCGTTCCGAATCTCGGCGTCGTCGAAGCCGGGGAGGCCCGCTACACCGTGGCCGATGTGCCGGGACTGATCCCGGGCGCGTCCGAAGGCAAGGGCCTCGGACTGGAGTTTCTCCGCCATATCGAGCGCTGCGCCGTCGTGGTCCACGTGCTCGATTGCGCCACTCTCGATCCGGGGCGGGACCCGATCAGTGACCTTGAGGCGATCGAGGCGGAACTTGCCGCATACTCGCGCAGTGTTGCGGGGATTCCGCTGACCGAGCGGCCGAGCCTGGTGGCGCTTGCGAAGATCGATGTCCCCGAGGCTCGCGATCTTGCCGAATTGGTGGCGCCGCTACTGGAAGAGCGTGGGCACGAGGTATTCGCACTCTCGGCCGTGAGCCACGAAGGGCTTCGCCCCTTCACGTTCCGCCTCGCACAGTTAGTGGCGGAGGTGCGCGCGGGCGAGGAACGCGTGGAGACGCCGCGCATCGTGATCCGCCCGGCGGCCGTGGACGAGGTGCCGTTCACCATCACGGCGCGCACCGGCCCGGAGGGTCCCTTCTTCCAGGTGCGCGGGACAAAGCCCGAGCGGTGGGTGCATCAGACCGACTTCACGAACGACGAGGCCGTGGGGTATCTCGCGGATCGCCTGCAGACGATCGGGGTCGAAGACGGGCTCTTCGCGATCGGTGCGCATCCCGGCGATACCGTGGTGATCGGCCCCGAAGAGGGTGGCGTGATCTTCGACTGGGAGCCCACGATGATGACGGGTGCGGAGCTTCTCGGCCCGCGCGGAGTCGATGCGCGCCTCGAAGATTCTTCGCGACGCACCACGGGGGAGCGGCGCCGCGAGTACCGTGAACGGATGGACGCGAAATCCGATGCCCGCGCGGAGCTCTGGTCGGAGCGGGAGGCTGGCCACTGGACTGATCCAGGGGAGGGCGAGTGACCGCAATCCTAAACCGTAGCGGAATCGCGGAGGCCCGGCGGATTGTCGTGAAGATCGGATCGTCCTCGCTGACGCTTCCGAACGGAGGATTGGACCACGCGCGGATCGACGCGCTCGTGAAAGTGGTGGCGCGCCGCGCGCGCAAGGGCCACCGCATGGTGATCGTGAGTTCCGGTTCGATCGCCGCCGGCATTCACCCGCTCGGTCTGGAGCGCCGGCCCAAGGACCTCGCCACGCAGCAGGCCGCCGCGTCCGTGGGTCAAGGCAAGCTCATCGCCGCCTACTCGGAGGCGTTTTCCTCCCACGGCATCACCTCGGCCCAGGTGCTCTTGACGGCAGAGGACCTGATCCGCCCGCAGCACTACAGCAACGCTCAGCGAGCACTGACAAAGCTTCTCGATCTCGGCGTGGTCCCGATCGTCAACGAGAATGATGTGGTTGCCACGGACGAAATCCGGTTTGGCGATAACGATCGAGTTGCCGCGCTCACCGCGAATCTCGTGAGCGCCGAGGTTCTCGTGCTGCTTTCGGACGTGGACGGTCTCTACACGGCTCGCCCCACGGATCCGGGCGCGCGCCTCGTCCCGCTCGTGACGGATGTGGAGCAACTCTCGGATTACGCAATCTCGGGGCGTGGCAGTGGCATCGCCACCGGGGGCATGATCACCAAGGTGGATGCGGCCATGATCGCCACACATTCGGGGATCCCCACGCTCCTGACCTCCGCGGAGAAGGTCGAGGAGGCGCTGCGGGGCGCCGAGGTGGGCACGTGGTTCACGGTTGCCGATTACCGGCGCTCCTCCCGCAGGCTGTGGCTCGCGTGGGCGGCGAAGGCACGTGGGCATGTGGTGCTCGACGACGGCGCGGTCCGGGCCGTCATTGCCGGCAAGAAATCTCTGCTCGCAGCAGGAATCCCGCGCGGTGAGGGACATTTCGCGGCGGGGGAGCCCATCGACCTCGCCTCAACCGCGGGCCAGGTGGTGGCGCGCGGACTCGCGGGGTATGACAGCGATGTTGTGGCACGCATGCGTGGGCGCTCCTCGGCGCAACTGCGCGTGGAGCTGGGCGAGGACTTCACCCGCCCGGTGGTGCACCGCGACGATCTCGCCCCCGTGACGCACTAGGCCCTCCGTCCCAGTTTCTCGGTAGTCTTGGGCCATGACGACTCAGAGCCCCGTCCTCGCCATCGCCGCAGCGGCCAAGGGCGCCTCAACGGCACTGCGCACCTCCACCACCGCGCAGCGAAATTCGTTGCTTCTCGGTATCGCTCAGGCACTCGTAACGAATGCCGATTCGATCGTTGACGCGAACGCGCAGGACGTGGCGGCCGGCCAGGCGAACGGCATGACCTCTGGGCTGCTGGACCGCCTCACCCTCACCCCCGAGCGGCTCGAATCGATCGCGGATGCAGTGCGAGAGGTTGCCGCGCTGCCTGATCCTGTGGGTCAGGTGGTGCGCGGATCGACTCTCCCCAACGGGCTGCTGTTGCGGCAGGTGCGGGTGCCCATGGGCGTGGTGGGCATGATCTACGAGGCGCGTCCGAACGTGACTGTCGACGCCGCAGTGCTTGCGCTGAAATCCGGCAACGCCGTGGTGTTGCGCGGGGGAAGCGCGGCCGCGCATTCCAACACCGAGATCGTGCGCGTGATCGGGCAGGCACTGACTGCCGCCGGATTCCCGGCCGAACTCGTACAGTCCATTGATGCCTACGGACGTGAGGGCGCCGTCGAACTCATGCACGCACGCGGCCTCGTGGACGTGCTCGTGCCCCGTGGTGGAGCGGACCTCATTCAGACCGTGGTCCGCGAGTCCACGGTTCCGGTGATCGAGACGGGTGTGGGCAACTGCCACGTGTTCGTGGACGCCTCGGCGAACGCGGTGATGGCGCGGGACATCGTGATGAACGCCAAGACGCACCGGGTGGGGGTGTGCAACGCCACAGAGACTCTGCTCGTCCACGCGGACGCGGCGCCCGCGCTGCTTCCGGAGCTCGCCCGGGCACTTCATGGAGCCGGCGTGACGCTCCACGCGAGCGAGGAAGCCCGCACTTTCATCGGTGATGCCGCCGAGACCGTCCTGGCGACCGCTGAGGATTGGGACACGGAGTACCTGTCCATGGACATCGCCGTGGGGGTGGTACCGAGTCTGGCTGCCGCGATCGATCACATCAACGCCCACGGCTCGGGCCACACGGACGCGATCGTGACCTCGGATATCGACTCGGCCCAGCGGTTCCAGCGCGAGGTGGATTCGGCGGCAGTGATCGTCAACGCCTCGACACGATTCACCGACGGCGGACTGTTCGGACTCGGAGCCGAGATCGGGATCTCCACCCAGAAGTTGCACGCGCGCGGGCCGATGGGGCTCAGCGATCTGACGACCACTACGTGGCATGTGACGGGAACAGGGCAGGTGCGAGATGGCTGGACCGGCCCCAACTCGTGCGAATCCGTTTAGCCCGTAGAATAGGAAACCTAGGAGGACATATGAGGGTCATACTTCCGTTTTCGGGCGGGCATGAGGTTGTTAACGAGTTGGCGGTCGCCCCGATCTGGTTTGGGATCATCACGTTCTCCGTGCTGGTGCTCCTCCTCTTCGTGACCTACGCCTTCAGATCGGTTGGCACGCGGCACTGATGTCAGAACTTCCACGCCGGCGTGTAGGAGTGATGGGCGGTACGTTCGATCCCATCCACCACGGGCACCTCGTCGCCGCAAGCGAGGTGCAACACGCCTTCAATTTGGACGAGGTGATCTTCGTCCCTACGGGAACACAGCCGTTCAAGCAGGATCGCGGGATCACGCACACCGAGCACCGCTACCTGATGTCCGTGGTGGCCACTGCCTCGAACCCGCGGTTCACGGTCTCGCGAATCGAGATCGACCGTCCGGGAGTCACGTACACGATCGACACCCTGCGTCAGATGCGCGCGTCGTTGCCTGATGCTGACCTGTTCTTCATCACTGGTGCGGACGCGCTCTCGCACATCATCGAGTGGAAAGATTCCGAACAGCTCTTTGAGCTCGCACATTTCGTGGGGGTGACGCGCCCGGGCCACGAGTTCGACGGCGCCGCCTTCCCAAGGACCGGAGTCTCACTCGTGGAGATCCCTGCGCTGGCGATCTCCTCCACCGATTGCCGGGCCCGCGTCAGCGCGAGCATCCCCGTCTGGTACCTCGTGCCCGATGGCGTGGTGCAGTACATCAACAAGCATCGCCTCTATCGCCGTGCGGCGGAGCCGGCGGGCGACTACGACGCTCTCCAGGGGGTCTTAACGTGAGCCTGACTCGTCGGGAATTGCGCCTCCGCGCGCTTGCGGAGGCAGAGGCCGCCGCTACTGCTGCGGAAGAGGCGGCAGCCGCCGCACCCTCCGAGCTCACGGGGGGATCGCCGTCAGGAGCCGCGCCACTGACACGCCGCGAGCTTCGCCAGATGCGCCTCCTGCAGGAGACCGGTGAGATTCCCGTGGTGACGGCAGATACGCCGCCGCCTGCGCCCACGCTGCCCGCCCCGCCGGCACCGCCGGCCAAGGCCACAGAGCCCGAGCCGCCCACGCTGCCTGCGCCGCCGGCACTG
>JAKDIE010000204.1 GCA_030450655.1 Ruaniaceae bacterium | reverse complement strand
GTGATGTGCAGGACCCGCGCCGGGTTGGCCCGGCGCTGCTGCAACTCAAAGCGATCGATCACCAGACCTTCAAGGGCCGCCTCGAGTTCACGAACCTCAACCTGCGTGAGCGCTCGATCGCCCGGATGGGCTCGGCCCCGGAGGGTGACTACCGCGAGTGGGACAAGATTCGCGCCTGGGCCAACCAGATCGTGCAGGACCTGAAGGAACACGTCCAGGAACTCTGACGCTCCCGGCTACTCGGTGGCGGCCCGAAGGAACCACGCCTGAAGGTCGAGTGCGGCAGAGACCTGGATCAGCAGGTCGCTGCTGACCGGGTCCTCGTCGTCCACAGGCTTGATCGATTCCTTGATGCTGTCCGATACCTTCTGGACCTTCTCTGCCATCAGCGCGTAGGCCTTGTCCGTCTGGAGAATGCCGCCGTCGATCTCATCCAAGACGGTGCCCGCTATCACGGTGGCGGGACGGCCATCGGGAGTGCCGCCGATCTGGGAGAGCCGCTCGGCAACCTCATCGAGTTGGGTGCGCGCCGCGGCCACGACCTCGTCGAGAGCGAGATGCAAGGAGCGGAACTGGGGCCCGCGCACATTCCAATGCGCCTGCTTCGCCTGAAGTTCGAGCGCAATCAAATCGACGACGCCCTGTTGCAGTGCGCGTGTGGTGGTTGATTCGGCCATTGTTCTCTCCTTCTCTTATGCCGTGCCCCACGGGATGTATCCCATGCGGCTTCCCTTCCAGTCAAGCGCGCAACGTGCACGGACGCAAGGCCATCCGCCAGGAGCACAACGAACCATGGAGATAAGGTATTCGATCCCTCAGTGGGCGCGGAGGATGACCTTTCCGGTGGTCTCGCGGGCCTCGAGCGCCTCGTGGGAGCGGCGGGCGTCCGCCAATGGCAGGATGAGCCCGATCGGGACCGCCAACTCGCCGCGTTCGATGGCGCCGAAGAGCTCGTTGGCACGCCACAGCAGCTCGTCGCGATTCGCGAGGTAGTGGCCCAACGAGGGGCGGGTGACGTAGATGGAGCCAGCAGCGTTGAGGCATTGCAGGTCAAACGGCGCTACCTGGCCGGACGCACCACCGAAGAGCACCTGGATGCCGCGGGGCCGCACGCATGCAATGGTGCCGTCGAATGTGTCCTTGCCGATGCCGTCGTAGGAGGCGTTGACGCCTTCGGGAGAAATAGCGCGCACTGCGGCCGGGATATCAGCGGTGAGGTTGTCCATCGTGCTGAGGTCCAGCACGTGATCCGCGCCGTGGGCGCGGGCGATCTCAGCCTTCTCGGGTGAGCCGACCGTGGTGATCACCGTGGCGCCGAGCGACTTCGCGAGCTGGATGACGAGGCCGCCCACGCCACCCGCCCCGGCAGTAATCAGGATGGTGTCTCCGGCCTTCACCTCGTAGGTGGACCGGACCAGGTAATGGGCAGTCAAGCCCTGGAGAGGGAGTGCCGCAGCGGCGTCGAGGCTCACGCCGTCAGGCACGGGGATGCAGTCCTTAGCGGGAACCGCCACGAGTTCGGCGTAGCTCGAATGGCTGAACGCCCATGCCACGCGCCCACCTACCTCGATGCCCGCCTCTGCGCCGGCCTCGACCACCACGCCCGCGCCCTCCGAGCCGGGGATGTGTGGGAACGGC
This sequence comes from Ruaniaceae bacterium, assembly GCA_030450655.1. Classification (GTDB taxonomy): domain Bacteria; phylum Actinomycetota; class Actinomycetes; order Actinomycetales; family Actinomycetaceae; genus KH17. Next base: position 2,066 of record JAKDIE010000204.1, on the reverse strand, counting down.
ATCGGGTACACGCCCGAACGGCGGTAGGTGTCGATGAAGTTCACGCCCGCAGCGTGAAGCTTGACGATCACGTGATCAGGGGCGCACTCAGGCGCCGGAACCTCGTTCCAGGCGAGGACGTCGGGACCACCGGGGGACATGGCTTGAATCGCAAACATGCCTCCATTGTGCCTGACTGCCTACGGCTATTTTGTGAACCACCACGAGAACCGAGCGCTCGCGAACCCATTTAGGCGATGTATTCAGGGGCATGTATTGTTATGCAGGTGAGTGTGACTGTTGCTGTTGTTGGCGCCTCCGGATATGCCGGCGGCGAGGCTTTGCGCCTCCTCCTGGCGCACCCCGAGGTTGAGATCGGCGCCCTGACGGCGGCGTCGAGCGCCGGATCGCAGCTCGGAATCCACCACCCGCATCTGCGTCCGCTGGCGGATCGGGTCCTGCTCCCCACTGAGCCGGACGCGGTTGCTGGGGCGGACGTGGTGATCCTTGCTCTGCCCCACGGGGCCTCGGGTGCCGTGGCTGCACAGCTGGGAGACGCCCTCGTGATCGATGTGGGTGCTGACTTCCGTCTCAACGATCCGCGGGACTGGCAGCAGTACTACGGTTCCGAGCACGCCGGGACCTGGCCGTACGGCCTGCCCGAACTCCTGCACGCGGGCGAACGCACCGCCACCGCGCAGCGGGCCCTTCTCTCCGAGGCCCGGCGGATCGCGGTGAACGGCTGCAACGCCGGAGCCGTGACGCTGGCGATCCAACCGGGCCTCGGGATCATCGACGAGGGCGGGATCGTGGCCACACTCGCGGTGGGCTACTCGGGAGCGGGAAAGGCGATGAAGCCGCATCTGATGGCCTCGGAGGCCTTCGGTTCGGCCGCGCCGTACGCCGTGGGAGGTACGCACCGCCACATCCCCGAGATCGAGCAGAACTTGCGCGTCGCCGGCGCCGCGAACCCGCGCGTCCACTTCCAGCCGATCCTGGTGCCGATGTCCCGCGGCATCCTCGCGAGCGTCACGGCACCCCTCACTGGCGAGGCCTCGCACGTGCGCGCAGCGTGGGAGGACGCCTACGGCGCCGAGCCGTTCGTGGAGCTCCTGCCCGAGGGGCAGTGGCCCACCACGGCGATGGTGGCCGGGAGCAACGCCGCCCTGATCCAGGTGACCGTGGATAAACACGCCGGGCGCGTGATCGCGATGTGCGCACTGGATAACCTTGTGAAGGGCACGGCCGGCGGCATGGTCCAGTCGATGAACCTCGCCCTGGGCCTGCCCGAAACCCTCGGGTTGACGACGATTGGAGTGGCACCATGAGCGTGACAGCAGCTGCCGGGTTCCGGGCGGCCGGAGTGACGGCCGGACTCAAAGCATCCGGGAAGCCGGATCTGGCCCTCGTGGTCAGCGATGGCCCCGAGTACACGGCCGCAGGGGTCTTCACCACGAATCGTGTGGTCGCGGCCCCTGTCGTGTGGACGCGTCAGGCCATCTCCGACGGCGTGGCGCGGGCCGTGGTCCTGAACTCCGGCGGTGCGAATGCATGCACGGGCGCGCAGGGCTTCCTCGACTCCCACACCACCGCCGAGTTCGTCTCCGAGGTGCTCGGTGCCGATGAGGTGGGTGCGGGCGACGTGATGGTCTGCTCCACGGGACTGATCGGCGATCTCCTCAACATTCCCGTCCTGACGGCAGGGATCGCCGCGGCAGCCGCCGAACTCTCGGCAGAGGGCGGCCGTGATGCGGCGCAGGCGATCATGACCACGGACACCGTCCCCAAGGAGGCAGTGAGCGCGGGCGAGGGCTTCGTCGTCGGAGGGATGGCCAAAGGCGCCGGGATGCTGAATCCTGCGCTCGCCACGATGCTCGTGGTGATCACCACGGATGCGAGCATCGATGCGGCCATGGCGCACGCGGCGCTCGCGGCGGCCGTGGAGACCACGTTCAACCGCCTCGACTCGGATGGTTGCATGTCCACGAACGATACGGTCCTGCTGCTAGCCTCCGGGGCCTCGGGCAGCACGCCGGGCGCAGCGGAGTTCACCGAGGCTCTCACCGAGGTGTGCGCCTCTCTCGCGC
>JAKDIE010000014.1 GCA_030450655.1 Ruaniaceae bacterium | reverse complement strand
AGGCCGGAACTTCGACCACCCTCGAGGTCACCACCACCCCAGGGTGGTCAGAGTTCCTGAGGTACGGGCCGACTTCGGGGGTGACTTCGGGGGAAGAGGCCGGAACTTCGACCACCCTCGAGGTCACCACCACCCCAGGGTGGTCAGAGTTTCGGGGTTCGAGGGCGCCGTCGGGCCGACGTCGGGCGGAAAAGGCCGAAACTTCGACCACCCTCGGAGGCGACCGGTGGCCCGCCGCGAGAGTGCCGCAGAGCTGGGCTCTCAAGTTCGGCCCGCTATGCAGGTCGCTTCCGTAGCGCCACACGACACGCCGAGGCTTCGCGACACGCGTGAATCCGTCATCCCCAAGAACGCATGCGGCGAAACCCCGGAATCGCGCCCCAAAGAGCGTGCGCGGAGCGCCACGATCCTCACGTTATCCACAGGAAGGACGGCGCGAATCGCTCTTATGCACACCGTTCCCACAGGTTGTCCACCGGCCTATCCACGGGTCCTTTTTGCCGTGTCAGTGGCGATGCGTAATGTGGCGAGGATAGTGAAACCAAAAGAAAGAGGCGCGGGTGGCCATCTCGATGCACGAGGCTCCCTCATTCGATCGCACACCGCCGCAGGATCTTGAGGCGGAGCGATCTGTTCTCGGCGGGATGATGCTCTCCAAGGACGCCATTGCGGACGTCATGGAGCAAATGCGCGGAGCGGATTTCTACCGCCCTGCGCACGAGGCGATCCACGGCGCCGTCATGGACCTCTTTGGACGCGGGGAGCCGGCGGATGCCGTCACGGTCGCCAACGAACTCCAGAAGCGCGGCGATCTCGCGCGCATTGGCGGGACCCCCTATCTCCACACCCTCATCGCTTCGGTGCCCACCGCCGCGAATGCAGGTTACTACGCCCGGATCGTGCGCGAGAAGGCCATCCTTCGCCGCCTCGTTGAGGCGGGTACTCGCATCACGCAGTTGGGGTACGCCACCGATGGCGGAGACCTTGACGATCTCGTAAACTCCGCGCAGTACGAGGTCTTCGCCATCACTGAGAACCGCCAGAGCGAGGACTACCAGCCTCTCAGTAGCACGGTGCCCGAGACCCTCGCGGAGATCGAGGTCAACTCCAACCGCACGGGCGAGATGACGGGAGTTCCCACCGGATTTAAGAAGCTCGATGAGCTGACGAACGGCCTCCATGCCGGCCAGATGATCATCGTTGCCGCCCGCCCGGCGATGGGAAAGTCCACCCTCGCTCTCGACATCTGCCGTTCGGCGAGCATCAAGAATCGGATGACCTCGGTGGTTTTCTCCCTGGAAATGGGACGCACCGAGCTGACGATGCGCCTCCTATCCGCCGAGGCGGGTATCGAAATGCAAACCCTCCGCCGTGGGGTCCACCAGGCCGGGGACTGGGACAAGCTCTCGCGCACGATGAGCCGAATTTCGGACGCGCCGCTCTTTATCGATGACTCTCCGAACATGTCGCTGATGGAGATCCGCGCCAAGTGTCGCCGGCTCAAGCAGCAGCACGATCTGAAGTTGGTGGTCATCGATTACCTCCAACTGATGAGTTCAGGTAAGCGGGTCGAATCGCGCCAGCAGGAAGTCTCGGAGTTTTCGCGCGCGCTCAAACTGCTCGCAAAGGAACTCGAGATTCCCGTCATCGCCGTTGCCCAGCTCAACCGTGGGCCCGAGGCTCGCCAGGACAAGAAGCCCATGATGTCCGATCTCCGTGAATCGGGCTCACTCGAGCAGGACGCGGACGTCGTGATCCTGCTTCACAGGGATGACGTCTATAAGTCCCGCGACGAGGAGAAGACCGGCGAGGCCGAGGTCATCATTGCGAAGCACCGCAATGGTCCCACGGCCGCATTCCAGCTAGCCTTCCGCGGCCACGTCTCCCGCTTCGACAACATGGCGCAAGAAGAAGGCTTCTAGTGCCGTCACCACGGCTTCGGCCCCCATCAGCGCGGGCGTCAGCTCAACCGGCGGAAGAGAAATCTCGCGTTCTGCTCGCTTAGCGACGACGAGCACAACAACGTAGGGGGCCGGTTCATAATAACCGGCCCCCTCCCTATGCGAATCGGGTTACTTGCCCGGGCGCACCTTCACGGCCACCTTGGCATCGACCTCATCGTGCACGCGCACGATCACTTCGTAATCGCCCACAGTCTTGATCGGGTTGGCGATCTGAACGCGGCGCTTGTCCACCTTCACGCCACGCTCCGCCAGGGCCTGCGCGATGTCCGTGGAGGTCACGGCGCCAAACAGGCGGCCGCTCTCACCGGCACGCACGCGCAGCACGAGAGCTTCGCCGGCCTGCAGCTGATCGCGAAGCGCACGCGCGTCGTCGATCGAAGCAATCTCGCGGGCCTTGCGGGCCGCCTTCATCTGCTCGATCTGGCGCCCGGCGCCCTTGGTCCACGGCGTCGCGAAGCCGCGGGGAATGAGGTAATTGCGGCCGTAGCCGTCCTTGACCTCAACGATGTCCCCGGCAACGCCGAGGGTGTCCACTTCCTGCGTGAGAATGAGTTTCATTTCTCCTCCTTAACGAGCAGAGCTCGAGTAGGGAAGAAGCGCCATCTCACGGGCGTTCTTCACGGCCTTCGCGATCTTGCGCTGGTCCTGGACGCTCGCACCGGTCACTCGGCGGGCGCGGATCTTGCCGCGGTCCGAGATGAACTTGCGTAGCGTGCTGATGTCCTTGTAGTCCACGTGCACCGGCAACTTAAGCGGTGCCACGGGCTTCACAGGCTTGCGAATCTCTCGCCTTGCCATTGTTTTCTCCTTCTAAATCTGTGTGTGCTGGATGACGACGTCGTCGTCGAGTTAGAACGGGGGCTCGTCCGAGAAGTTGGTGGAGCCGCCGCTCGACCACGGGTCATCCGGCGCGCCGCCGGAGGGAGCTCCGAAGTCGCCGCGCGAGCCGCCGCCCGAGCCGCCCTGGTTTCCGCCAGAGAATCCACCCTGGCCTCCGCCCGAATAGTTGCCGCCGCCGGAGCCGCGCTGCGCGCGGGTGACCTTCGCGGATGCGTAGCGGAGCGAGGGGCCAACCTCGTCAACCTGGAGTTCGACGACGGTCTGCCGCTGACCTTCACGGTTCTCGTAACTGCGCTGCGTGAGCCGCCCGGTCACGATGACGCGGGTTCCCTTGGTGAGGGACTCGGTCACGTTCTCGGCGGCTTCGCGCCAGATTGAGCAGCGCATGAACAGCGTGTCGCCGTCCTTCCACTCGTTTGCCTGGCGGTCGAAGGTGCGAGGGGTCGAGGCAACCGTGAAGTTAGCGACGGCAGCACCGGAGGCCGTGAACCGGAGTTCCGGATCCGCCGTCAGGTTTCCCACGACTGTAATGATCGTGTCGCCTGCCATCTCAGATCACTTCGCGTCCGGGCGCAGCAGCTTCGTACGAAGCACGGACTCGGAGAGAGTCAGCTGGCGGTCGAGTTCTTTGGCGTCCGCGGGCGTCGTCGTCATATTCACGACGGCGTAGTAGCCTTCCGAGCGCTTCTTGATGTCGTACGCAAGGCGACGCTTGCCCCAGATATCGATATTGTCAATCGTCCCGCCACCCTTGGTGATCACGGTGAGGAACTTGTCCAGCGATGGTGCGAGCGTACGCTCGTCAATCTCGGGATCGAGAATCACCATCAGTTCATAGGTGCGCATAAATCAACCCGCCTCCTTCGGTCTCAAGCGGTCACGGTCGATCCGTGACAGGAGGGTGTATGCAACGCGCGCCATCCATTAGTGATGACACGCGGAGACCACTCTACGGCATGCGGCACTAGCCGCCCGAATCGCCGCCCGAATCGCCACCCGGTTCCGTTGGTTCCGTTGTGGGCTCTACCGGTTCGGTGGTCGGCTCTGGCGCCGGAGGAGGCGTGGGCTCCACGGTGGGTTCAGGAGTCGGCGTGGGAGTCGGCGTCGGAGTCGGCGTGGGAGTCGGCGTCGGCGTGGGAGTGCGAGACGGCGTCGAGATGATGGGATCCGGGAAATCCTCGACAGGGAGGTTCTGGACTGCCACCTTCATGTAGTCGGTCCACACGCGCGTTGGGAACGACCCTCCGGCAATGGGATTCACTCCACCGAATCCAGTCAGGCTCTCCTCTTCACCCTCGGGTCCCACTTGATACATGCTGACGGCCGTCACCAACTGGGGGACAAAGCCCACGAACCAGGCGGATCTGTACGAGTTCGACGAACCCGTCTTGCCCGCCGCTGGCCGCCCAATCTCGGATGCGGTCTTCCCCGTTCCCTGCTGTACCACCGCCTGCATGGCGTACGTGGCGTTCGCAATGACGTTCGCGTCCACAACCCGCTCGCCGTCGATGTTTGCTTGGTAGCGAAGGTTGCCCGCCGTGTCCCGAACCTCGGCGACGATGTGTGGAGTGTGACGGATCCCGCCCGTGGCGATGGTTCCGTACGCGCGGACCATATCGATCGGATGCGGGCTGGCACTGCCCAACACATTAGAGGGGACGGCCTCGAGGCCCGCAGTGTCCTCCGGCAAACCCATCCGGATCGCCGTCTCCATCGTGCTCGCCGGGCCATACTCGACATTCAGTTGGACGTAGGTGGTGTTGACCGAGTCCTGAGTGGCACGAATCAGATCGATCTGACCGCGATCTATCGAGTCGTAGTTCGAGACCGGGAAGTCGTAGCCCTCGATCTCCATCGGCGTGTAGGAGCTGTACATGTCCCGCAGTGAGGCTCCTTGTTCAAGTGCGGAGATCAGCGCGAATGGCTTGAACGTAGATCCGGCCTGAGCCACATCCTGCGTCACCGCGTTGCGCTGGATCGTGAGGTAATCGGGGCCCCCATAAACGGCCACGAGTCCTCCCGTGTTCGAATCCATCGAGACGAGACCCACGCGGTTGTTATCGGGCCGATCATCCGGCAGCGCGTCGACCGCGGCGATAGCTGCTTCCTGAGACACCTGATCAATGGTGGTGGTGATCTGCAACCCCGCCGTGTCGAGTTCCGCCTCACTGATCCCGCTCGCCACCATTTCCTGCCGGACCATCTGAAGGAGGTACCCGGTGGGGCCTGCGTAGCTGTCAGAGGGCGAGAAGTCGATCGTTTCAGGGAATGTCTGTGCATCCCTCTCGGCCTGGGTGATGTGGCCGTCCTCCACCATCAGGTCCATGACACGGGCCCACCTCTGCTCCGCGCGGGCCGGATCGACTGCGGGATCCCAGTTTGACGGGGACGGCAGGATTCCGGCCAACAGCGCCGATTGGGAGAGCGTCAACTCCGCTGCGGGCACATCAAAGTAGCGCTGCGCCGCCACCTCGATTCCGTACGCGCCGCGGCCGAAGTACACGGTATTGAGGTACCCGCCAAGGATCTCTTCTTTGGTCCGCTGATTGCTGATCTTGACGGAGAGAAGCGCCTCACGGAGCTTGCCCGTGTAGCTGATGGTCGTTCCGAGGTAGTAGCGTTCCACGTACTGCTGCGTGATCGTTGATCCACCCTGAGTGGGATTGCCCTGGAGATTATTGATGAGCGCGCGGAGGATCCCTCTCAAGTCCACGCCCTGGTTCGTGAGGAACGTCCGATCTTCGGAGGCGATCACGGCGAGCCCCACGTGCTCGGGGAGCGTCCCTACGTCAACAATCACGCGCGCGTACTCCGAGAACGTCCCCATGGAGGTCACGCCGTCGGCATAGAACACGTCAGTAGTCTGCGCCTCCGCAAAGTCGTCAGGATCGGGCACTTCGATCGTGAGGTAGGCGACGAAGAGAGCTCCTGCCACGAGCGCGATTCCCGAGAGGATCACCGCGAGCGGCCACCGCCACCAGCGGCCGCCTCGCTTGGCGCCCTTCGCCGCGTTCGGGGTTGGGTCCTTCGACGGCTTCCCGCGTGAGTTCGCCACTTTTCCCGCCTTCCCGGCGCACGTGCTGCACCGCGTCTTGAGCACTAAGCGTATTACCCCAGGCTCACGACTGGGAGAACCGAGCTCCTTTGGCGATTTCAGAGGCACGCCGACTGGGTCCGGCGACTGGCACGCAGGATCGCTGGCTGGGGCGGTCGTCTCTCACCGACCCGAGAAGGTGCTCCACCATTCTTCGAGGCGTTCGCGCGCGGCATCCTCACCGATCGGGCCCTCCTCCATGCGCAAACCCAAGAGGAAGGCGTACGCCGCACCCACCTCGCGCCCCGCAGGGATTTGAAGAATCTCCATGATCTGCGTGCCGTCTAGCTCGGGGCGGATCGCCGCGAGTTCCTCCTGCTCGGCCAACTCGTCGATGCGTGCCTCAAGATCGTCGTAGGCCGCGGCGAGGCGCATGGCCTTGCGCCGATTCCGCGTGGTGCAGTCCGCGCGCGTCAGCCGGTGCAAGCGCTCGAGCTGGTCGCCCGCGTCCGTGACGTAGCGGCGCACTGCGGAATCTGACCACGCGGCCTCACCGTAGCCGTGGAACCGCTGGTGAAGCTCAACGAGTTTCGTCACGTCCTTGATGCTCTGCTTGTCGAACCGGAGATCGCGCATGCGCGCGCGCGTCATCTTTGCCCCCACGACTTCGTGGTGGTGGAACGTCACCTGCCCGTTCGACTCGAAGCGGCGCGTGGCCGGCTTGCCGACATCATGCATGAGGGCAGCGAACCGCAGCACGAAGTCCGGGCCGGGGACGGCGCCGTCGGGCCCCGTCTCCAGATCGATCGCCTGCTCGAGCACGGTCAGGGAATGCTCGTACACATCCTTGTGACGGTGCTGCGGGTCCACGGCGTCCTGGAGCTTCGAGAGTTCGGGCAGCACGATATCGGCCACCCCGGTGTAGACGAGGAGTTCCAGTCCCTTGCGCGGCCAGCGGGAGGTGAGCAGCCGCTCGAGCTCGGCACGAATCCGCTCCGCCGAGACGATCTCCAGCCGCGGCGCCAGGGCGGTCATCGCGGCCATCGTTTCCGGGGCGACGTCGAACCCCAGTTGGGCGGCAAAGCGGGCGGCGCGCATGATGCGCAACGGATCGTCATCGAACGACTGCTCGGGGGGTGCCGGCGTGATGAGCAGTTGGGCGGCGAGATCCTCCTGGCCGCCAGTGGGATCCACGAACTCGAGGCTGGGCAGCCGGACCGCCATCGAGTTGACGGTGAAGTCCCGGCGCGTCAGATCCCCCTCGAGCGTGTCCCCGTACTCGACGCTGGGCTTGCGCGATCCAACCTCATACTCGTCCGTGCGATAGGTGGTCACCTCAACCACGGAATCACCCTTGCGTGCGGCGATCGTGCCAAACGCCCGGCCCACGTCCCAGTGGGTATCCCCCCACGCCGCCAAGATCCGCTCGGTTTCCTCCGGGCGGGCGGAGGTCGCGAAATCAAGATCGTGGCTCGCGTGCCCGAGGAACGCGTCCCGTACTGGCCCTCCCACCAATGCCAACTCGTGCCCGGCGGATTCGAAGCGGCGCGCGAGATCGAAGACGTCGTCGGGCAGGTGACTCACCGTGTATGAGGCGATTCGCTGGAGTTGTTCGAGTGTGGGGACATGCACGTCCCCTAGAATCTCACGTCACGCGAGTGCAGGCGCCACCCAAATGGAGAGGCGTTGACTACAGTGTTCTTATGTCCGCCCATGAGTCTGCTTCGCTGCGGGTGCCGCGCCCGCCGCACCGCCAGGCTCCGAACGCGCGCACATTCCTGCCCGTTGTGGACGAAACCTCCGCTGGCGGGCTGGTGGTGGACGTGATCGGCGGCGAAGCCGTCACCGTAGTGATCGCCCGGAGGAACCGCGGCGGACGCCTCGAGTGGTGCCTACCCAAAGGCCATATCGAGCGTGGCGAAACGTTGCCAGAGACCGCTGTGCGGGAGGTGTTCGAAGAGACAGGGATTCAGGGCCGCGCACTCTTGCACCTCGCCACGATCGATTACTGGTTTGCGGCCGCCGATCGCCGGGTCCACAAACTCGTTCACCACTTCCTCCTCGAGGCAATTGGCGGTGACCTCACGGTGCTGAATGACCCGGACCGCGAAGCCGAGGAGGCGGCCTGGGTGCGGCTCGACACCGTGTCGTCTCTGCTCGCATACCCAAACGAACGCCGGGTGGTGGCAGCCGCTCGGGATATCCTGGCCGGACGAACATGAACCCTCGCCGACGAGTGGCGGCGGCTACCGCGCTGAGCGCGCTGGCGGCTCTCCTCTTCGCAGGGACGGCGGGCGCCGCCGAGGCCACGCTCGCGCCACGGGCGCTCGGCGCCGATGTGCAACCCACCGCAACACTGCCCGCGATCGATGTGGAGATCACTGGGATCGAGCCCTTGGTTCTCATGACGGGGGATACGGCCACGATCACCGGCGTGGTGACAAACACGACCCGCGAGGCCATCGAGAATGTCACGGTCCGGCTCAACGCCCAAGGCTGGACACCCAACTCCCGATCGACCCTCCTGAACTGGCTGGACCCCACACGCTACGATCCGGCTCACTACCTGGACCGTGAAATCGTGGACGAGCTCGACGCCGGCGCCACGGCAATCGTCACGTTCGAGGTTCCCGCCACCGATTTCGCCTTCAATACGTGGGGTCCACGCGGGATCGAGCTAGTGGCGCGCGCCGACGGTGCCATCACCGATCAGGAGCGGAGCTTCGTGCTCTGGTGGAATGATCCCTCCGTCGCTCCCACGCGCGTGGGGGTGCTCGCGCCCGTCACACAGACCGCGAGCGAACTCCAGTCCGGTTCCACCGCACGCCTTGATGACTTGGCAACGTTGGATGAAACCCCCGGCCTCACGCTCCTCGTGGACCCGTCCCACCGCACAGGTCCACTGTTCAACGCCGCCGCACTGCCCTGGCTGAACGCGGACGCGGAGGCGCTACTCGTGGGCGATCCGGACGCCTACGCCGCCGCAATGGAACGTTCTGCGGCGGCGAAGCCGGGGATGCCCGTCGTCACCTGGCTCGCCGATCCCAGCGCGAACACGCTGGCGGCAAGCGCGAGCATGAGTGACGCCGTACTCGTCCCGTCCGATGCGGTCTCTGGTGCCACAGGGCTCGGTGACACACCCAACGCCCTCGTCGAATCCGCTGCGGCTCCGATCGTGGTGATCGATTCCGGTCTCACGGAGGTCCTCACGGGCCATGCGAGCGACGACGCCACAACGTTTACGCTCAACGAGACCGAGCAACGGCAGCTGCTCGCTGCCGTCACGAGCGTGATCACCCGCGAAAGCCCGCTGGAGAGCCGCACCGCTCTTGGCGCGTTCGACGCGGATGTCACTCGTGACGGCACCGCCGTGAGTGACGTGCTTGTGGAAGTTCCCTGGGTGGAGCCCGTGACGCTGGAGGAGGTCCTCGCGCGCACGCCCGCCGCTCTCACGCTTGATCTTCCCGAGGAGGTAGAACTCCCCGCGGGCGCCATCTCTCTGGAAGAGTTGGAGTCCGCTGCGGAGGTCCGCACGGCCGTTGCCGATCTCTCGACGCTAGCGCCCGAAGTGGAGGCGCGCCTCGCCTCCACGCTCACGAGTCTTGACACGCTCACCTCGCGCGCCCTGCGTGACGATCCAGCCGCCCGCACGCGCACCCTCGCACGCGCGGCATGGCTCATCGACTACTACCAGGGAGGTGTTACCGTCACGGGTCCGTCCGAGGTAAACATGATCTCCTCGGAGTCCGAGTTCCCCGTGATCATCACGAACTCCCTCCCGCACGCCGTGACGGTGAGTGTGGCGCTCACGCCCACCGACCGGCGGCTCCAAAGCGCGGAGAACACCGAGGTCGAGATACCCGCTACGACGACCACGCGCGTCACGGTTCCTGTGAAAGGGGTGGGGTGGGGCGATTTCGAGGCCGCCGCATCGGTATCGACCGCCACCGGGCGTAGCCTCTCGGACTCCTACATCATCGAGGTCCGGCTGCGCGCCAACTGGGAGGATTGGGGACTCATCGCGATCATTGCCCTCGCCGTGGCGGCCCTCGCATTCGGCATTTGGCGCACTGTGCGCCGCAATCGGCGCATCAACCGCAGCGAAATCATCGATGCGGCTGCCGCGGAACTCGATGCGGTCCTCGAAGCCGAGCGCACGGGCCGGCGCTCATCACGGAGGGAGCCGTGAGTTCGCTCGCAGCAGCAACCTCGAAGATGTTCTCTGGAACTCTCGTCTCGCGGATCCTCGGCCAAGTACGCCTCATCGTCCTGATCGGTGCGCTCGGCGTGACAGCCCAGGCGGACGCGTTCCAGGTGGCCAACACGCTGCCGAACACGATCTATAACCTGATCGCCGGCGGCGTCATGAACGCCATTCTCGTGCCGCACATCGTCAAGGCGATGAAGCGCAACGACGACGCCTTCGTGAACCGTCTGATCACCTTGGCGGGGAGCATTCTTCTCGGGATCACAGTGATCCTCACATTCGCCTCCTCTCTCCTCGTCACGATCTTCGCCTCACAACTCGCTCCCGAATGGTTCCACCTCGCCGTCGCCTTCGCCTTTTGGTGCGTGCCGCAGGTGTTCTTCTACGGCATGTACACGCTGCTCGGGAATGTCCTCAACGCGCGCGCGGTGTTCGGCCCGTACATGTGGGCGCCGGTGATCAACAATGTGATCGCGATCGCGGGCCTGTTGGCGTACATCTGGATTTTTGGAGGGGCCGACGCCGGTGCGGACCCGGCCGCGTGGGACTCCACGCGCATCGCGATGGTTGGTGGGTTTGCCACGCTCGGAGTCGCGGCCCAGGCGGTTGTCCTCATCTACCCGCTGCGGCGATCCGGGTTCAGGTTCCGCCTCACCTGGGGGGTGCGAGGCTCCGGCCTAGGCTCAGCGTCTCGCATGGCCGGCTGGGCGTTCGGAGCGCTCCTCGTGGGGCAACTCGGGAACATCGTCCTCGTCAACGTGGCATCGGCCGCAAACGGGGCTGCTGAGGCAATCGCTGCGGCGGGCGGCGGCTTCGTCCCCTCATACGTTGCCTACACCGGGGCATTCGCGATCTACATGTTGCCGCAGTCTCTCATCACCGTGTCTCTCGTCACCGCACTGTTTACGCGCATGTCCGAGCATGCGGCGGAACGAAACGTCCCCGGCGTGCGCGGAGATCTCTCCTTCGGCCTGCGCACGGTGGGAGTCTTCACTGTCTTCGCATCCGCCGCATTCGTGGTGCTCGCAATCCCCCTCGTCCAGACGGCCCTGCCCACCACACCGTCCGCGGCGGCGCCCGGCTTCGCCGCAGTCCTTGTTGCGCTCTCGCTAGGAATCCCCGGGCAGGCGCTCTGGACGATGGTCCAGAGAGTTTCGTTCGCGTTCGAGGACGCCCGCACGCTCTTCTACATTCAGATTCCGATGGCGCTGATCGTAGTCGCCGGCGGGATCGGGGTGTTCATCGCACCCGCCCAGTGGTGGGTGGTGATCGTCTGCGCCTGCGTGGCGGCCTCGCAATGGTTCGGTGGGATCGCCGGCTACCTCGCTTTGCGGCCGAAGCTTCGCCTGCTCGACGGCGGTCGAGTGCTTCGCACATATCTGCGCCTCACGCTCGCAGTGACGCCGGCGGCACTCGTCGGGTGGCTTGTGCTACGCGCCTGGGGACCACTCTCCGAGGGCCCCCTCTTCACAACTTTCGTGCTTGGAACAGCCAAGACCGTCGTCGTCGGTGCGATCATGGGCGCGATTTACGTTGCGCTTCTTCGCGCATTCCACGTCGGCGAACTCGACGAGATCCTCGCACCCGTCCTGCGTCGCTTCCGCCGCGCGGGCGGACCCTCGTCGGGGTCAACCGTGCACTCGAATACGATGGGTGATGAAGACGATCTCAGCCGGAAGGAGTCCGCCGTGCTACCGCTTGCCGCCGGAGACCTCCTGACGGGACGGTTCCGCCTCGACCACCTCACCCACACCACCGAACGCGGTGCCGAACTGTGGCGCGGTGAGGACACGGTCATGGGACGGGAGGTTGTGGCCTTTCTCGCTCCGCCCGAAACGCGTGATGCTGTGCTCGACGGTGCGCGGCGCGCGGCAATCCTCACGGATCCACGTGTGGCCGACATCATCGATATGGGTGAGCAGGCTGGCTCTGGCTACGTCATCTCGGCGCTGTCCGAGGGCCGTTGCGCGGCGAACCTGACCGTAGACGATGCCACTGCACGCGCGATCGTGGGTGAGTGCGCAGCACTCTTGAATGTGGCGCGCGCCCGTGGCATCCATCATGGTGCGTTTTCTGCCGAATGCGTGAGAATCACACCCACCGGAGAGGTAGTGGTGCTGGGTCTCGGCTACCTCGGCGCCGCCGGACGGCTGGCGCCTGCCGCTGAGCCTTTCATCGCGGGTGACCACGTCGATCCGACTCCGGCGTCGCCCGCAGAACCGTCGCTCGAAGAACGCGATCCCGTCGAGAGGTCCATCGCGCGCTCACGCCGCGATGCCGAAGCGTTGCTCGCTCTGCGCGCCACGCTCGGTGGTCTCGACGAAGCGGTACCCGCCAAGAACGCCGGCGATGTGTTGCGTGCGATGGCCCCGTGGGGAGACATCGTCCTGCCCGCAGAACCCGAAGCCCCACGCTCGGCGCCCTTGTGGAAGCGCCTCCACAGGAGCGGTGGTGACCGGCCCGTGACGCCGGACTCCGCAGGTGGGACGCCACCGGTCGGAGGTTCACTCGTAGTCGGCGGCCCCGCCGCAGCCGAGGCTGGCACGAGCGAGACATTCGGCCCTGCGGCGGCCACACTCGACTCCTCGCAATGGGGCTTGCCCCCTCTTCCCGACTCCTCATCGGCTCCTGAGTTCGATGATGTCTTCACGGAATCCGGCGGCTCCCGGCCACTGCCCCCGGCCCACGTTGGCCAGGACCTCCCCGCGAGCGCCGTGGCGGCCTCCGCCGCGGCGGCAGCCGCCGGTGCCACCACAGCCGCGATCTCTCGGTGAGCCAAGAGCGGCG
>JAKDIE010000203.1 GCA_030450655.1 Ruaniaceae bacterium | reverse complement strand
GAAACGGGCCCGCCACTTCTTCCCCACCACACCCCGTTGAGAGGGACCATGAGCGAGGACTTCGCAGCCGCCGAGTCGCTGCTGAAGGAACACGCTGAGCTCGAGATTCTAATGTCCGATCCAGCCGTGCTCTCCGATCAGCAGCGCGCACGCAAGGTGGGCCGGCGCTACGCCGCACTAGGCCAGATCGTTGCGGCCTACCGATCGTGGTCCGGCCTGCGCGACGATCTCGAGGCCGCCCGCGAACTCGCCGACGATCCGGAGTTGGCCGCAGAGATCCCCGATCTCGAGGCCGCGGAATCCGGCGCCTCCGAGCATCTCAGGCAGCTTCTGCTTCCACGTGACCCCGACGACGCCTCCGACGTGATCGTGGAGGTCAAGGCCGGCGAGGGTGGCGCGGAATCGGCGCTCTTCGCGGCGGATCTTGCGCGCATGTACATGCGTTATGCCGAGCGTCGCGGTTGGTCCATCCAGGTCCTATCCGAAACGTACTCGGATCTCGGCGGCTACAAGGACGTCTCGATGGCCGTTCGGACCCGCGGCAACGTGGCTCCGGCAGACGGCGTGTGGGCGTCCCTCAAGTACGAGGGTGGCGTGCACCGCGTGCAACGCGTTCCCGTGACCGAGTCTCAGGGGCGCATCCACACCTCGGCGGCGGGTGTCCTCGTGATGCCCGAGGTCGAGGACGCCGGTGAGATCGAGATCCACGAGAACGATCTGCGCATTGACGTCTATCGCTCGTCCGGTCCCGGCGGTCAATCCGTGAACACCACAGATTCGGCGGTGCGCATGACGCACCTGCCCACCGGCGTCGTCGTCTCCATGCAGAATGAGAAGTCCCAGCTGCAGAACCGCGAAGCGGCCCTGCGCGTGATGAAGTCCCGCCTCGCGCAACTGCGTAAGGAAGAGGCTGAAGCCGCTGCCTCCGAGCAGCGCCGATCTCAGATCCGCACGGTGGATCGCTCCGAGCGCATCCGCACGTACAACTTCCCGGAGAACCGGATCGCTGATCACCGCACGGGGTACAAGTCGTACAACCTCGATCAGGTCCTCGGTGGGGCACTCGAGCCCGTGATCCACTCCGCCATCGAGTTGGACGAGGCGGAGCGGCTGAAGGCGGTCGGGGACCAGTGAGTGCGGGCGGAAGCCCACGCCACCTCATCGCTCTCGGCACGCAGCGCCTCATTGAGGCGGGTGTGCCGAGCCCCGAGCATGACGCTCGCGCGCTCCTGCAACACGTTCTCGGTACCGAGCGCCCACTCGTGATGATCGATCTGGTCTCTGAGGCCGACGGCGAGGCGTACTTCGCGCTCGTGGCGCGCAGGATGGAGCGCGAACCTTTGCAATTCATCGTGGGCGAGGTGACCTTCCGCTATTCGACGCTCCTGGTGGGGCACGGCGCGTTCATTCCGCGCCCGGAGACGGAGATCGTCACAGGTGTGGCGATTGACGCCGCGCGCGCGGTGAATGGGCCTGCCCGGATCGTGGATTTGTGCACCGGTAGCGGCGCGATCGCCGCAGCCATTGCGGACGAGGTCCCCACAGCCCAGGTGTGGGGGGTCGAACTCTCCGAGGATGCGCTCAGGATCGCGCAGACGAACCTGATTCACCGCCACGTGGCGCTCGTACACGCGGACGCGGCAGTCGCGCTGCCCGAACTCGACGGGACCGTGGACGTCGTCGTCAGTAATCCCCCCTACATCCCGGATGGCGCCGTTCCGCGCGATCGCGAGGTCACGCGGTGGGATCCTCCGCTGGCCCTCTACGGTGGGGGGCCGGATGGGGAAGTCGTGCCACGTGCAGTCGCCGAGCGTGCGGCAGGACTCCTGCGGGAAGGCGGCGTCTTCGTGATGGAGCACGGGGACGTTCAAGGGGCCGCGATGCGTCGCCTGGTGGCGGCGACGGGTGCCTTCAGCGGGGTTGTCACGGGTGAGGACATGACCGGACGTGACCGCTACGTGCGCGCCGTGCGGCGTCCTCGTGACGAAGATGCGAGACTTGCACCGTGATTTCAGAGTGGTCCGGGAACGAGTCTGCGCTCGATCAGGCGGTGCGAGCGCTCGAGAAGGGCGGCCTCGTGGTGTTGCCAACCGACACCGTGTACGGGATTGGGGCGGACGCATTCAATCACGACGCCGTCGCACGGCTCCTCGCCGCTAAGGGGCGCGGGCGCGAGATGCCCCCACCCGTGCTCGTGGGGCACCCAGGCGTCCTCGATGCGTTGGCCGCCACCGTGCCGCAGGCGGTGCGCGATCTGATCGCCGCATTCTGGCCCGGTGCGCTCACCATCATCGTCCAGGCGCAACCCTCTCTCGCGTGGGACCTCGGCGAAACCGCCGGAACTGTGGCGGTACGCATGCCCGATCATCCGGCCGCCCTCGCGCTGTTGCGTCGCTACGGTCCGCTCGCGGTGACGAGCGCGAATCTCACTGGCCAACCTGCGGCGGAGGACTGTGCAACAGCCCTCGAGTACTTCGGCACGAATGTTGCCGCCTATGTGGATGCTGGACCCACGCCGGGCCCCACCGCATCGACCATCGTGGACGCGACCGGTCCGGTTCTTCGTATCGTTCGTCAGGGAGTGATCCTCGCGGAACAATTGCGCGAGGTGGCCGAACTGTGAGGACGTACACGCTGGTGATGCTCATCGCCGCAGCTGTCACGTTCATCGTCACACCCATGGCACGCCACCTGGCGCGATACGTCCACGCGATCACGCCGGTGCGCGCGCGTGACGTGCACACCACGCCGATTCCCCGGCTCGGCGGGCTCGCGATGCTGGTGGGGTTCTTCGTGGCGGTCCTCCTCTCGGCAAGAATCCCTTTCCTCGCGGCGGTATTCTCCGAAACGCAGCAAATCGTGGGTGTTGCGCTCGCCGCAGCATGGGTGGTCCTGCTCGGCGTGGCGGACGATCTGTGGGACCTCGATTGGTGGGCCAAACTCGGCGGTCAGATCCTCGCGGGCCTCATCCTTGCGTCATACGGAGTAGTCCTCGTGACGTTCCCCATTGCCGGCCTCACCGTTGGATCTGCGCGGCTTTCCGCAATCGTGACCATCTTCGTCGTCGTCGCCGCGATCAATGCCGTGAACTTCGTTGACGGGCTCGATGGACTTGCGGCCGGGATGATTGCCATCGGCGGGACGGCGTTCTTCCTATACGCCTACCTCCTGACGCGCGTGAGTTCGCCCGAGAACTACTCGTCTCTCGCGGCTGTGATCCTGGCGGCCCTCGTGGGGATCTGTGTGGGATTCCTGCCGCACAACTTCCATCCGGCGCGCATCTTCATGGGTGACACAGGGGCGATGCTCATTGGCCTCCTCATCGCGGCCCCCGCGATCATCGTCACGGGCAATATCGATCCAGAACGCGTCACCGTCACACAGGCGTTGCCCGCGTACCTCCCAATCCTCCTGCCACTGGCGGTTCTCGCTGTCCCGCTGATCGACATGCTGCTGGCCGTGGTGCGCCGCGTTGGAGCGGGTCACTCGCCGTTCCATCCAGACCGCGGGCATATCCACCATCGCCTGCTCGATCTTGGGCACACGCACCGCGGCGCGGTCCTGATCATGTACGCGTGGACGGTCGTGGTTTCCTCGACGGCAGTTCTCATGGTGCTAATCCCCACGCCGTGGGCACTTGGCATCGGAGGGGTACTGAGCGTCATTGCGTACGGGCTCACGCGCACGAAGCGGTCGCGCGCCGGCGTCACCGGAGACTGAACTCATGTCCGAGACTGAACG
>JAKDIE010000013.1 GCA_030450655.1 Ruaniaceae bacterium | reverse complement strand
CGCGCCGGGTGAGCGGGCGCTCCGGGAAGATTTGGGCGTGGTCTGCCGCGAGCGCGAGGCGCACG
The DNA here is from genome assembly GCA_030450655.1 of Ruaniaceae bacterium. Taxonomy (GTDB): domain Bacteria; phylum Actinomycetota; class Actinomycetes; order Actinomycetales; family Actinomycetaceae; genus KH17. The sequence continues at coordinate 13,016 of JAKDIE010000013.1, read as the reverse complement.
CGTTCCTTCAGCCCGAGATCGGCCGTGAAGTGCTCGGGCAACTGCAGCCGCCCCGCCCGATCGATCACGGTGAACTCTTCGGCATCCGTCACGTCCCCGTTCGCACCGGCGCGCCGAATGGTCTCCGTGGAGGTGCGGCCATCCCGGATCTGGATCGTGCGCCGCACGTGCTCTGAGACGGTGGGATCGTGCGTCACCACGAGCATCGTGACGCCGAGCGCCTCGGAGGTGGCGCGCATCAACTCAAGCAGGTCCTCGGACGTGGCCTGGTCGAGTGCGCCCGTCGGCTCGTCCGCAAGCAACACCCGGGGCGTGTTCGCAAGGGCGACGGCGGTGGCGACCCGCTGTTGCTGGCCACCGGAGAGCTCATTCGGCATGCGATCTGCGAAGTCCTCAATCCCGAGTGCGTCAAGGAGTGAGAGCGCATGCTCGCGCCGGGGTTCGCCGTCGGGCCCACCACGGCTCGCCAGCGCCATCGGAACCTCGACGTTCTCGACGGCGGTGAGGTACGGCAGCAGGTTCTGTGAGGTCTGCTGCCACACGAATCCCACCTGGGTGCGCTGGAAGATGAGGCGTTGGGTGCCCGAGAGGGTCGCGAGATCGTAATCCGCCACGATGGCGCGGCCGCCGGTGGGCCGATCGAGTCCCGAGAGGATCGAGAGCAGGGTGGACTTTCCCGAGCCGGAGGCGCCCACGATGGCCACGATCTCGCCGGGGTCCACGCGCAGGTTCAGGCCTTGCAACGCCTGCACCTCCACGCCTTCGGTGTTGTAGATACGTACCAGGTCCTCGCACAGGATGTCCGGTGTGGTCAACGTTCCACGCTCCTCAGTTCGCGCGCCAGAGACGCCTTTCCAGCAAGATGGGCGGCCCACCAGACGGCGAGCGCCAGCACGCATGCGATGCCAACGATCACGGCGCCGAGTAGCAGCGGGTCATAGGTGGGACTCGGCTGGAACTCGGAGCCGGTCAGCGGCCGCAGATCTGCCGAGGCGGTTAGGAGCCACGGCAGGCCGAGGCCGGCCACGAGCCCCGTAATCAGCGAGATCAGCACGGTGGGCAGCATCGAGGCGGCGGTGGTGGCCCGCACCTCGCGTGGGTACGCGCCCATCGTCCGCAGCACTGCCGTGACGCGTGTGCGGGCCGGGGCGTCCAGGAGTTGCATCAGGAACACCGTGAGCGCGATCAGTGCCGCCGCAACGCCGAGACCCGCGATGAGCGAAAGCCTCATCGCCTGGCCGAGCGGCGAGGCAACAAAGTCCGCGCCAGTGCTGGCAGGTGTCTCGACGAGTGCGTTCGGCAGAGCCGCACGGACCGCTGACTCCTCGCCATCGATCAACGCGATCCGCGCCCACGCGGACGTGCCGGAGGCGTCGCTCCAGGTGTGCCGGTCCACCACAACCGAGGATTCCTGGAGGCTCATGCCACCGAGGCGCTCGATCGTCCCGGCGACAACGGCGGGCACTCCCCCGAGCGTCGTGGACTCTCCCACAGCGAGTCCGGTTCTTGCCGTGACGAGGATGGGGACGGCGCCGTCGGTCCGTTCATCCAGTGCCACGCGATCGATGCCGTGGGCGTCTCGCTGAATCTCGTTCAGCGCGTCAACATCGACGGCGATGAGCTGCGTGCGTCCGCGCCCCATGCTGACGGATCCGATGTTGGCGATGCCTGCCACGCGGTCGATGCCCTCAAATTCCTCGAGTTCAGACGGCTCGATCACGGGGCCGGAGGCGCGCACGGGCGCCCCCACCTGTTGCCACACCGTTTCTTGGGCTCCGGCGTTCACGGTGCTCCACAGAACAGTGGAGAGGAGGGCCGCGCTCACGCCAGCCACGAGGGCGATCACCGGAACGAGGCCGCCAGAGGGTGATCGGCGCGCTCTTGCCAGGCCCACGAAATGTGCGGCGCCAGCACCACGCGCGGCGACCCGTTCGGCGAGGGCCACAGGGAGCGGGTAGATCCTCAGTGCGAGGACGAGTACCGCCGCCGTCGTCCCAATCGGTGCCACGAGCTGCCCAAGCGCACTTGTTCCGGCGAACATCGAGGCCAGCGAGAGCGCGGCAATCAGGAGGATGAGGATCTCGGCGACGATCCTCCAGCGCCCCGCACGGCCGCCGAGATCGCCGCGCCCCACCGTCCCACGGGCTGCGCTGCGGGTCGCAATGGCGAGCATGCCGGCGGGTGCGAGCCCCAGAATCAGGGCAGGCACCGCGTATGCGAGGGTCCACCGGCCAGGAGTCACCAGGCACGCCAGGGCAACTCCCGTGGCTGCGGCCGGGATCGCCACGAGAAGTCCCTCCACCACCGCTGGGATCACGATCTGGGCCGTGGAGGCACCCCGCGCGGCGAGTTGCGCCGTTGCCTTCGAGCGGCGATCCACGATGAGCCTCACACCCAGGGCTAGCACCGCAAGAAGGATTGCCAGGGGCCCGACGGCGATGAGCGCCAGCACCGCACGGACCACACCGATCCGCTCTACGGAGTGTTCCAGGACGTCCGCCATCTCGGAGACGAAACGAGTCTGCGTCTCATCCGTGCCGTTCGAGAGGACGGTGAGCTGGTTCGAGAACGCCCGAGACTGCGCGGCGAGGAGCGGCATCTCTCCGCCTTCGAGTGGGGACTCGTCCATCGAGTACCAGAGAAGCGCCGTGGAACCCGCCGGGTTGATCGAACCGCCGAACGCGAAATCGGGAACCATCGCGCCCCAACTTGGGTGGAGGTAGGCGGAGTAGTCAATCATCGCGCCACGGTCCATGTCCACGCGGAAATGCGGCTCGGCGGCAACAGAGACGTGCCCCCAATACGGATCTTGAGGATCCTTCGGCCGGTAGGTGCCCGCGAGGCGGAAGCCCGAGAACTCCTCGCCAACCTCCCACTCGATGAGCTCTGCGGCGTCCGCATGGATGATCACATCAATTGGCGTCAGAGCCGCCGCGGGCACGTCCGAGCGTCCGGACCCGATGACCTGGCGTCCCCACTGCGATGGTCGAGACTGCGGCCATCCTCCCTCCACAATCTCGGCGACCTCCGCAAAGCGCGGATCCGTGCGCAGCACCAGGGTCTGATTCCTGATCGCCATGTTCTCTTCGGGAAAGGAGACACCGGTCGAGTATTCGGTCACCGCCCACTGATCCACGAGGAACGAGCGGTACGGCGCTGGCAGGCCTTCGCGTACCTGGAGCATCGATTCGTAGAGCGGCTCGAAGTCCGAGTCCTCCGGGGTTCCACTCTCATCGATGGGCGGCATGAGGAGTGGCCACGCCGGAACGATCTTGGCGCTCGGCTCGCGTTTCCACACGCTGGCCGCGGCGAGATCGTACTGTCCTTGCCGAGTCTCGGCGTCGTTCAGGAGCCGCAGCACGGCTGTGGTCAGGAGTGAGGCGAGCGTAACAACGAGCACCAGCGCGACGATCGCAAAGGGATCCGCAGCCAACTGGCGGCGCATGTGGTGCAGAGCGAATCTCACGGCCGCCTCCCCAGATGGGCGGCGACCACAAGAACCAGGGCCAGAGCGCCAATCCCCACCGCAAGGGGGAGAGCCTCGAAGGCGAGAACCGGTTGGCGCGCGCTCCCAGAGGCGAGCGCCACCAGCACAGGAAGCACGTATGCGGCAAGAGCACCTCCCACGAGGGCACCACCAACCGCGGCGGGGATGGCGCGGGCGTAGAGCTCCACGCGTTGGGCGGTGCGAATCGCGCGAGCCCCCATGCCGAGCGAACGCAGCGCGAGGTCCTCGCGCGCCTGCACGCCGGATACCGAGAGACGCAGCGACGCCACTCCCACAAGCGCGAGCCCGATAGCGGCGCCCGCCACGGCCCAGAACGCGAGCCGCATGGTACCAGCCGCGATCGTGCGATTCGGTTGAGTCTCCACCAAGGTAGCCCCCGGCTCGAGAGCGAGCGCATCCTGTGCCACTGCGCCAGCCTCGCGCGTTCCATCGAGCGCGATCCACACCTCAGACGCGCCGTACGGCTCCACTCCCTGCGCGCGGAGGTACTCTGAGAGCCGGGACTGGTCCACCATGATCGCCATAGCTCCCCCGGCGGCCGGGATCTCGGACGAGATCCCTACCAGTTCAGCATTCGATGTTGGCCCATCGAGCGTGACCCCAAAGGTGTCCCCCAACTCGAGGGCGAGCAGATCGACGACGGCGGGACTTGCGATCGCGGGCACGGAGCCCGTATCGATCTGCACGAGTTGCTCCACCTCCACCCCGAGCACGGCACCCGCGCCCTCCGCCGGAACGATGACCACGGTGGTGGGAATCATGTCGATTGCCCCGGTCGCTACCCTCACGCCGATCGCCCCCGCAGCGCCGTCGATCTCTGCGAACGGGGTAATCGGCGTGCTTGGCTGCCCGGCGATCTGCGCTGGGAGTTGCACGTGCAGGTCGGATCCGCGCTCGAGGGCGATGTCCTGTTCACGTACTGCCCGCTCAGTACCACCGAAGCCCGCCGCGAGCATCACGCTCGCCACCGCGAGCGCCACCAGCAGAGCCGCCGGAGCACTCGCTGCCTGGCGTCGCGCGGCACGCCGGAAGGACAGCGGAAGGATGAGGCCACGCGTGCGCGAAGATACGCCAGCGAGCGCGCCACCGAGAGGCGTCACGATGACGAGGGAGATGAGCACACCGGTGAGCGTGGCGAGACCTAGCGCTGGGGCCGAGATCGCGTCGACCCCTGAGCGCAGCAGACGCCACATCGTTGCGGCCGTCAGGACGGCAACAACGAGGAGGAGTGCCGCCTTTGTGAGGCGCACATCCCGGCGAGCCCGATGCGAGGCCCGAACGGAATCGATCGCCGATGCCACCGCGAGAGCGAGAACGAACGCGGTCCCGCCAGCAGCCTGCAGAACCAGCGGCCCGCCACCCCACGGTTGCAGAGCGAGGCGTGCCAGCACCACCCCAATGATCGCGCCGCCTCCGCCTGCTACCAGCGCCTCTGCGGCCGCGTGCAGTGCGATGTGTGGGCGTGAGGCGCCGCGCGCATCCATGATGCGCAGAGCGTCGCTGCGTGAACGCGGCAGAGTCACGGCCACCTGGACAACCAGGACCATCCCAATCAGGAAGAGCAGCACGGAGGGAATGAGGGTGAGGTTTCGAAGACTCGGGAGCGTCTCTGCAATGGGGGCAAGTTGTGGAGTCAAAGCGTCGTCCACCTGGATGCCGCGAACGACTGCGCTGGTGTCCCGCAGTGCCAGCCGGATCCGGTCTCCCGCATCGACGAGTGCGGCCACGTCCTCGGGGTTGACCGCAGGGATCTCAACCTCCCATTGGGCGAACGCGGTATCTCCTGGAGACGCAATCTCGGAACGTTCCACCGTGAATGGAACCGAGAGTTCGTCATCGATCACCGCACGCACCTGAGCGTCCTGCAGATCGGGGTCCGCGGCGAGGCGCGTGACGACGATGTAGGTGGGCTGCTCCGCGATGGGTGACGTGGCATCGCGAATCGCCGTGACCGCACCCACGGCGCCCGCGCCGAGCGCGAGCGAGACGAGCAGCGACGTGAGAGCAACCAGCAGCCCGAGCGCGCAGAGGTGACCTCGCCACGCCCGTGTGAACGGCCTCCACATTTTGCGTGCCATCACGGTTATCCCTGAACCAACTAAACCTCCGCCAGCCTACATTGCACCCCGCCTCATCCCAGGATCGGGCCCCTTCGTCCTTCTGCGGTCAATCACTCCTCGCTATCCTGTGCCGACCAACCTTCGTCATCCCGCGCGCAGTCGCGGGATCCAGGCACAGGATCATCACCCAACCGAGACGTCCTGGGTCCTGCGACTTACGCGCAGGACGACGAAAGGTACGTGCGACCAGCCAACCTCCATCCTGCGCAGGACGACGAAAGGTACGTGCGACCAGACGCTACGCCTCGTCGCGGAGTCTGGAGGGGTCCGTGTGGGGTAGCTCGAGGTCCGCAGTCTGTAGCTCCACGACCTCGTCGCCCAGTTCGCGCAACAGCGCATACCGCTCTTCGCGGCGCTTCTTCTGCTCGATCGGATCCGGTACGGGGGCTGCGGCGAGCAAGCGGCGTGTGTACTCTTCGCGCGGGTTCAGAAGCACGTCCTCCCGGTTGCCCTGCTCCACGATCTTGCCCAGCCGCATAACGGCCACGCGGTGAGCGAGCGAATCGACCACGGCAAGATCGTGCGAGATGAACAGGCACGCGAAGCCGAACTCGCGCTGCAACTCCGTGAACATCGCGAGTACGGACGCCTGCACCGAGACGTCGAGTGCGGACGTGGGTTCATCCGCGATCAACAGATCGGGGCGCAGTGACAGTGCCCGGGCGAGCGAGACGCGCTGGCGTTGGCCACCCGAGAGCTCGTGCGGGTAGCGGTTGTAGACGCTCTTGGGCAGCTCCACGGCCTCGAGCAGTTCGAGCACACGAGCCTGGCGCTCGGGCTTCGTTCCCACCTTGTGCACGGAGAGCGGCTCGCCGACGATGTCACCGATCGGCAGACGCGGGTTCAGCGAGGCCGCTGGGTCCTGGAAGATGACGCCGATCCGTTTGCGCAGGGCCTTTTGCTCGCTCTTCCTCAGCGCAAGCAGGTCCTCGCCAAAGAGCCGCACCTCGCCAGACTCACTCGCGATCAGCCCCAGAAGCGCGCGTCCCACGGTGGACTTGCCCGAACCGGACTCACCCACCAGTCCCACGATCTCGCCCTTACGGACATCGAACGAAATATCGTCCACCGCACGGAATGGCTTCTTGCCAGAGCGCCGGTATTCGACAACGAGGTTGTTGATATCGAGCACACGCTCGGTCACCGTCTCGTCGAGGACTGGCGCCACGCCGAACTGGCCGTGTCCCTCCCCAAGGTGAGGTACGGCGTCGAGCAACTTCTTCGTGTACGGGTGGATCGGGTGCAGTAGCACCTGCTCCGCGGTGCCGGATTCGACGATGTTGCCCTTGAACATCACCGCCACGCGATCCGCCATATCGGCAACCACACCCATGTTGTGCGTGATCAGAAGGATGCCGGTGTTGATCTTGTCCTTCAGCGAGCGGAGGAGATCGAGGATGTCAGCCTGCACGGTGACGTCGAGCGCCGTGGTTGGCTCATCGGCGATGATTACCGCAGGATCGCAGGACAGTGCCATGGCGATCACCACACGCTGGCGCATGCCACCGGAGAGTTCGTGCGGGAACTCCTTGACGCGACGCTCCGGCTCCGGGATGCCCACGGCGCGCAGCAGTTCGATCGCGCGGGCCCATGCTTCACGTCCGAAGGCGATGTGGTGCAGTTCGAGGGACTCGGTGAGCTGCTCGCCCACCGTGATGACCGGGTTCAGCGCGGTCATCGGCTCCTGGAAGACCATGGCCACCTGGGCTCCGCGGAGCCGTCGCAGGGCCTTGCTATCGAGGTTGCCGATCGCAGCACCCTCCACGCGGGTGGCGCCGTGGATGGTGGCGGTATTCGGCAGCAGGCCTAAGGCGGTGGTTGCCGTGACGGACTTGCCCGAACCGGACTCGCCCACGAGCGCCACAACCTCGCCGGCCTTCACCTCAAGATTGATGCCCTTGACGGCGTGGACCGTGCCGAACTCCGTGCGGAAGGTGACGTCCAGTTCGTCGAACTGGAGCACCGCGTGCTCGCTCCCGCTCACCTGGGAGGTGGTATCGATCGTTGTCATGTCTTAGTCCAGCTTCTGCCGCGGGTCGAAGGCGTCGCGCAGTCCATCACCGATGAAGTTGACGCAGAGCGCAATGGCGAGGATCAGCATGCCGGGCCACCAGAACAGCCATGGCCGCGTGGTGAACGCTCCCTGGTACTGCGAGACCAGGAGCCCCAGCGAGGTGTCCGGCGCCTGGACGCCGAATCCCAGGAACGAGAGACCACTCTCCAGCAGGATCGCCGCCGAGATCAGCAGTGTCGCGTTGACGATGATCGTGCCGAGGGTGTTCGGCAGGATGTGACGGAGAATGATCCGCCACGACGGCGTCCCGATCGCCCGGGCGGCCATGACGAACTCCCGCTCGCGCAAGGAGAGCACCTCGCCACGCACCAAGCGGGCCAGGCCCGTCCAGGAGACGAGGCCCAGCATCACCGAGAGCATCAGGATTCCGCCGCCGGATGCCATCTGACCGAGGACCGCCGCCAGCACCAGCGTGGGGATGATGATGAAGAGATCGGTGGTGCGCATGAGGAACGCTTCGATCCAGCCGCGATAGTAGCCCGCCGCCGCGCCCACGATCGTTCCAATTGCAGTGCCGATCAGGCCGACGACGAAGGCAATCACCAGCGAGCGCTGCGTGCCTCGCATGGCAAGGGCGAAGTAGTCCTTACCGATCGTGTCTTGACCGAAGGGATGATCGCCGATCGAGAATGGCCACAGCGAGAGGGTGGGAGCCCCGCCGTTCTGCAACGGCGCCAACTCGGTGTAGCCCCACTTCCACCAGCCGGGGATCGGCCCAATCCCGAGCGATGTCCAGGCCAGCAGGATGATGGCGATCAGGAAGAATGCCGCCGTCATCGCGCCCTTGTGGCGAAGGAATCGCCGCTTCGCCAGGTCACCTTGGGAGTAGGACCTGGTGGTGTCGCCGAGGAGATCCTCCTCGACCGAGTAGGCGTGGCCGTCGAGTGCGGTCGCTACCTCATGCTCGTGTGTGGTCATCGCCTTGTCCTCGCGGTTGTCATCGTTGCTCATGGTCACCTCGTGATCCGCGGGTCGAGGAAGGCGTACGTGATATCGGCCAGCATGTTCATGACCACCGCAGCAGTTGCCGTGACGAGATAGAACGCCATGACGGGCGCGGGATCAACCTGCGCCAATCCGACTCGGAAGAGGTCACCCATGCCTTTCCATCCGAAGACAGTCTCCGTGATGACCGCGCCGCCGATCAGTCCGGCGAAGTCGAAGGCCACGATCGTTGTGAGCGGGATCAGGGAGTTCCTGAAGGCGTGCTTTGTGATGACCTTGCGCTCCGAGAGGCCCTTCGAGCGCGCCGTCCGGATGTAGTCCTGCTTCAGCACCTCAAGCATGGATGCGCGCGAGTAGCGCGTGAATCCGGCGATCGAGACGATCGTCAGCACGATCGTTGGCAGCAAGAGGTGCGTGAACTGATCGATCGCGGTCTGCCAGAAGTCACCGTTGAGATTCGGCGTCACCGATCCGATCGTGGCGATCGGGCGGGGCTGGATCTCGAGGTAGCTCGCCCAGTTCGTCATCATCAGGTCAACGAACGCGAGGAACGACATCACGATTGCGGTGACGATCGACATCTGGATCGCGACCCGCCGCGAGAATCCGCCAAGGGAGAGCCCAGCGATCGCGGCAACCGCAATGGAGAGGAAGAGACACCCCACGATGAATAGCCAGCTCGGGTTCGTCAGGAGCGGCCCGCGCAGGATTCCATAGATCACGGAGCCTGCCACCACCGTGGTGGCGACGGCGCGAACAACCCGCTTGTTTCCGAACCCGGAGGACATCCCGATCACGAGTGCCCCCGTTCCTACTGCGGCGAGGATGAAGACGGGAAGCCCCACCGAGGGCTGACGGAACCAGTTGACAAGTTCGAAGTACGTCATCGCCGCAGCGACAACCAGCGCCGACGCCCCGAAACTGTAGAGCCGGCGCTTGGCGGAACCGCCCGCAGCCAGTTGCAGAATAAAGCCCGTCACTAACGCCATGCCGACGATCGTGGTCACCGTGATGGTGGGCGAGGCAAGCCAGTTATTGAAGGCGACGGCGGCGTATTGCTTGAGGAGCACGGCGGCCCAGAAGACCGGAAGAGAGAAGAACACGAAGGCCATGAAGGTGACGGCGTAGTCGAAGCCGGAGTACTGCCGCACCGCAGTGACGATTCCTAGGCCGACGCCGATCACGATGGCAAGCAGTGTTGCAATGAGCACCAAGCGGAGTGTGGTCGAGGCGGCGTTCGCGAGGAGCGCGGTCACGCTCGCGCCGTTGCGACTGTTGCCGAACGTGCCTTCCCCGATGAACCCAAGACGATTCAGGCCGGGGACGTACCCGAGGATGCCGCGCAGCCAGTTCCAGTAGCGGACGTACCAGGGGAGGTCGAGGCCCATCTGTGCAGTTCGCAACGCAATGAGGTTCTCGCGGTTCGGATCGCGAGACTCCCGAAGGTCTTCGAGCGGATCTCCCGAGAACACAGTCAATACGTACATCAACACCGAGCCGGCGAGCAGGATGAGGAACGAGATCCCCAACCGTCGAGCTATGAACTTGAGCACGAAGGTGGTCCTTTGATGAATGAGGTGCCCGCGACTTAGCGGGCATTGATCCCCTGATCTTGCTATAAGTTTCGGCCGAGGGCAAAATCTGCTTCACCATTCGGCAATGTCACGTGAGCGCCAATGTGCAGTCACGTGAACGGGCCCCGGCAGGCGGTGAGCCTGCCGGGGCCCGTCTCACTATGGTTACAGGCTAGTTAGCCCACGCCCACTGCGAGGCGTTCCACACGCTCTGGTCCTGCGTGGCCGTGTGGCGCACGTTCTCAAGTCCAGTGGTGTAGGCCGTCAGGCCCGGGTGCGCGAACATCGGGATGCCGTGCAGGTTGTCCCACAGGCCCTTCTCGATGAGCTTGACCTGCTCGAGCTGGACCTCCGGATCGAGCGACGCGGCGAGGGTAGACCACGCGGCGTCCACATCGGCGTTGGAGAAGCCACCGAAGTTCTGCGGCGCGCCCGTGGTGTAGATGTTCTGGCCCGAGGCGATCTGGCCGGAACCCGCCCAGGCGTACAGCGCAACGTCCCAGTCACCGGCTGCCAGCACCGCGCCGAGGCCCGGTCCACTCGCGTCGGTCACATTGAAGCCAACCGGGTCACACGAGGCCTTGATCGCCTCGACCTGGCTGGTGCGGCGCACGTTCGGCGCACCGTAGCCGATCGCAACGTCCACGGGGCCCGTCACGCCAGCCTCCTCGAAATTGGCGGTCGCTGCAGCGATGTCCACCTCGTCGAAGCGGCCATCGTACGCGGCAGAGACGACTGCCTCGTAGTTCTCCTGGAACGGGAAGACCTCGCGGGCGTTCATCACCACGGCGTCCGGGTTCACCGGCTTGACCAGGGTGTCAACGATGAGCTGACGCGGCACGCAGAGCGCGAAGGCCTCGCGCAACGCGAGCCCGCCGCCGCCGTTGTCCGCAAACGTAGCGCCAGTGGCGAAGTTGAAGTCCAGGTGCTCCCAGGTGAGGGTGTCACCGCTTTCGACCGTCACGATGTCGCCGAGCTGGTTGAGCTGCTCAACGGGGTCCACCGTGGCCTGCGGATCCGCAACGTTCAGTTCGAGGTTCGCCATCGAGGTGGGAACGTTCTCGGCACCGATGAAGCGGTAGATGAGGTGCTCGGTCGCCGGCGGCTCGCCCCACCACGCGGGGTTCGGCTCAAGCGTGAGGTACTCGCCAGCAACCCAGCCACCAGCCATGAGCTGGTAGGGGCCCGACGACGGCGCGATGGCCGGGTCAGGCAGTTCGCCCGGGATACGGGAGAGCCAGTTGTTGAAGAACTCGGCGGTGGAGGCCACCTTCTCGGCGTCGCGGTCAACGATCGCCTGCGCGAGCTCATCGGACGTCATGCCATTCTGCTCGGCCACAACGTGTGCGGGAAGAGTGCTTCCGACGGTGAGCTGCCAGTCTGGGTACTTCTCGGCATACTCGATGGTGAAGGTCTTTCCGCCAACCTCACCCTGCGGTCCCTCTGGGACGTACTGGGGGAAGGAGCTGGAGACGTGCCCGAACGGCGGAACCGAGTCAATCGCCTGCTCGCCGGTCTCTTCGTCGATGATCGGTTCGCCGTCGTCGTCAACCGCGGGGGTTTCCGTGCGCGGAAGGAACTCGGGGTTCTGGGCGGCCCAGTCGAAGAGGTAGTCGTTGATCGTGACGGGCGTACCGTCCGACCACACGGCGTCATCCGAGATGGTGTACTCGATCACGAGGGGCTCGTCCTCGTTCTCGAGGCCCGAGATCGCTTCGAAGGTACCGAAGCCCTCGTTGCGGCAGATCGTGCCGTCCGTGCCGAAGTACACGAAGCCGCTCATCATCTGGCCCGAGATCACGCTGTTGTACGTGGAGTAGGTCTCAGCCAGGATCGAGTTGTACCCGGCCCAGTCCTCGTCACCTGCGGTGTAGGAGACCTCACCTGGGGCGGTCTCGGTGATGCCGAGAGGCTGCTGGCAGCCAGCAAGCTCGCCACCGGGAGCCTCGGCGCCAGGCTCTTCCGTGCCGTCGGTCTCTTCTGTGGTCTCGCCACCGGTTGCGTCCGGTGTCTCCGGCGCGTCACCTGATGTGCACGCGGAGAGCACGAGTGCGCTGGCTGCGGCGGCCGCCATGACCGCCGAGAAACGCTTCATCCTCATTCTTCCTCCTTCGGGGAATGTCGAATGACTGGCCCGCCTGATGAACGGACCGCCAACTATGGTCGTTGCGAGACTACCCATGCCGGGCGCCACGCCACGAATCTGACAGTGCTTTGAGACCGCATCGTTATGCTTGCGTTACAAAACTGCCAGAAATCATGTGGTTATCGTCACAAACTCTTCGTTCTCGAACTCGGCATCCGAGGAAGGCGTCCCGATACGCATTCCGTAGAACGAGCGCCAGATGAACACGAGAGCGATCCCAAAGAACACGGCGGCGAGGATGCTGGTGAGCAGCGACCCGCTCGTTCCACCCGAGAGCTCCACGGCAAGTTCCACCGCGAGCATGCCGAAGAGGGTGGTGAACTTGATGACTGGGTTCATTGCCACGGATGACGTGTCCTTGTACGGGTCCCCCACGGTATCGCCCACGATTGTGGCCTCGTGCAGTTCGGTGCCCTTCGATTGGAGTTCAACCTCCACGAGCTTCTTCGCGTTGTCCCACGCGCCACCCGCGTTCGCCATGAATATCGCCTGGTAGAGGCCGAACACGGCGATCGAGATCAGATACCCGATGAAGAAGAACGGCTCAATGAATGCGAAGGCAAGGGTTGTGAAGAAGATGCCCAGGAACAGGTTCAGCATGCCGCGCTGCGCGTAATGCGTGCAGATCTCGACCACCTTCATCGAGTCC
>JAKDIE010000202.1 GCA_030450655.1 Ruaniaceae bacterium | reverse complement strand
AGCGCCCTCCCGCCTGCACCCTCGCCCCCGGCTCCCCGAAGGTTGATGACCACCTGATCGATCGTGATGATGCCGAAGTGGGTTGCGATCCATCGGGCAATCCCAAGGAGGAGCGCGCCGAGAACGAACACGAGCGAGAGGAGCAGGCTCCACACGCGCCGCGAGAGCCCGCGCGGCGCGGCGTGTGAGTGCTTCGTGCTCATGCGGACTTCCTCGAGGTGCAGACGAACGCCAACGATTCTACGCTTCGACGGATTCTCAGATCAGCCGACGAGCCGCCGCCCACCGCGCCAGCTCGCGCCGGTTGGAGAGTTGGAGCTTGCGCAGCACGGCAGAGACGTGGGTCTCCACTGTCTTGATCGAGATGAACAGCTCCGAGGCAACCTCGCGATAGGTGCGGCCGCGCGCGATCAGTCGCATCACCTCCACCTCTCGGAGCGTGAGGCGATCAAGTTCGTCGTCGGCCACAGCAACCTCCTGGCCGGGGGCGTTGAAGGCGTCCAGCACGAAACCGGCGAGCCGTGCGGAGAATGCCGCGTCCCCGCTCGCCACGCGCCGGATCGCATCCAGCAGCTCATCTGTGGTGATGGACTTCGTCACGTATCCCCGCGCGCCTGCCCGGATCACGGAGACGACGTCCTGCGCGGCGTCAGAGACAGAGAGCGCCAAGAACCGAGCGCGCGTCTCCGCACGGCGCACCACCTCCGCGCCACCACCTCCCTCACCGCCGGGGAGGTGAACGTCGAGGAGGACGACGTCGGCCTCTGTCACCCGGAGCACATTGATCGCCGAGTCCACGGTGTCCGCCTCTCCCACCACGGTGATGTCTGGTGCAGGGGAGAGCTGCGCCGCCACACCTGCGCGTACGATCCCGTGATCATCCACGATCACTACACGAATAGGGGTCACTTGATGTTCGTCCACAGGTGCACCTCCGTTCCGCCGTCGGGCAGGGGCGAATGGACCTCGGCTCCCCCACCAGCGCGCTCCATACGATGCAGGATGGACTCACGCACGCCCACACGATCCGGCGCTACTGCGTCGAGATCGAACCCCGCACCGCGATCGCGCACCCACGCGTCCACCTGGTACGCGCCGATCTCCACATAGACGCTAGCTTCGCCGCCGCCGTGGTTGAGCGCATTCGTGCACGCCTCGCCGAGCGCTGCCACGAGCGGCGATGACCATTCGCCGGGACGCGCATCTCCGGCGACCACGACCTCCACCACGCCTCCATGCGTGTCCTCGACACGCCCCGCAGCAACCTCGATCTCGTCCGAGAGTGATTCACCCGGCTCCGGCCGGTCCTCATACAACCAGCGGCGCAGCTCCCGCTCCTGGGATCGCGCCAGGCGAGCCACTTCAGTGGGATCGTCTGCGCGCGCCCTGATCACACCGAGTGTCTGGAGCACGGAATCGTGCAAATGCGCGGCGATATCAGCACGTTCGGCTTCGCGCTCGCGCTGGAGGCGCTCGTCTGTGAGTTCTGTGAGAATGCGGTAGATCGCCGGGCCCACCATCACAGCGAGCACCGGCAATACAAAGACGACGGCGGTGAGGTTCGCGGAGTTGACGGGGCCACCTATGAACAGCATCAGCGCAACGGTGAGCGCGCCAGCTACTGCGGTGCCACCGATTGCGATGCGCACGAGCGCCACCGAGGTCTTGGGGGACGCGGGCTTGCTCCAGACCACAGCAAGACCGAATGCCGCGAGAAGGAACGCCGTGAGAGCTCCGAAGAAGCCACCACCCAGATTCACTCCCATGAGCAGGATTCCCACCGCGAGCGCCACGAGAAGCAGCGGAATCTCCAGACGGCGCAACCGCGATGACTCAATCGACTTCTGCACCCGCGCAAGCCGCGCCTGCGCGGCCTCGGGCCTGCCTTCCTCCGGTATTACCACGGCGAGGAAGGCGTAGATGGGGATCAGGAACGGCACGAAGACTGCGACGACGCGGGCGTACCAGGGCGAAAATCCCAGATGCGAGGCCACGGCGCCGCACACACCAAAGATAATCCGGTCGTTCTCACGCACCAGCAGGGGCTCACGCACAGTTGTCACATAACCGATGGTGTCAGCATTCCGCCCACAGCGGCAGGTGCGGCACGCAATCTCCGGGTCGAATCAGGGGGAAATCAGGGGTGTTCCTCGTTACGCGGCACCCCGAATGGCGGCCAAGCTAGAGACATGGCATTTAGTGCACCCTTCACGAGGTCTGACGAACGCTGGATGGGCGGCGTCGCGGCCGGTCTGGCACACAGGCTCGGGATCGATCCCGCTCTCACGCGCTCCCTGTTCCTGCTCCTCACTCTCGCTGGTGGGCTCGGCCTGATCATCTACGGTGTCGCATGGCTTGGAGTGCCCGACGCCGATGGCACTGTGCTCGTCCGGGAGCTCTTCCGAGGAAAGCCGGAAGCCTCCCTCGTGGGCGGCGTCGTCATGATCGTGATCGGCTTGTTCCGGCCGATTCTCTGGCTGCCCCCGTGGTTCACGTACTACTCGGACAACTATTCGAATCCCCTGTGGATCCTCTATCACCTGGGATTGTGGGCGCTCGTCCTTGCGGCTGCGATGACAGCTGTGGTGCTCGTGCTGTCCCGGAGGGCGCAGCGGGCGCGGGAGAAGCTCGGGCTGGAGATGGTGGAATCGCCGATCACGCGGGTGTTCGATGAGCCGCAGAGCGCTCTTGCTGCGGCGCCGATCCCCGAGGTCGCCCCTCTCACGGAGATACTCGCAACCGCCGATACCGCCGATACCGCACCCACCGTCACTGACGCGGGACCTTTCACCTCCGCAGAAGCACCACTCACCAAGTCGTGGGTCACAAGTCCGATCCCGAGTCTCCCGGAACCTGCACCGCCCGTGCAGCGCGCGCCAAAGCGCGAACCGAAGCCGCGGCGGATGAAAGCCGGTTCGCGTCACCTCCAAGCGACTCTCGCGGCAACACTGCTCTCGCTGGTGCTCGTAGCTCTCGTGAACGACGGCGCGTTCTCGTTCCGCAGCATCGGACACGCGACTGGAGCGGTGGCTATCATCTGGGGAATCTCGACGGCGATAGCGGCTGCCAGGGGTCGGAGGGCCCCTGGCACCCCACTCATCGCCACATTCTCTGCACTCGCGAGCATTGCGGCTCTGCCCATGATTGCGCAGGTGCCAGCAGCAACGCTCGCCGTTCCGCTGAATCAGGCGTGCCCGTGGGATTCAGGATCACGCACGTGCGCGATCAACCAGTTGAGCTACGAACTCGTTGATGCCGCTTTCCTCGACCGGCTCGGAGCAGATCCACTTACCATCACCACCGGCATCGGCAGTACCTTCTTGAAGATCGAGCCAAACCTGCCTGTGATCATCACCGCGAGCATCTCATCGGGACCCATCTACACCACCCTGCCTGGATGGACGATGGAGCACAACGGCACCCAGACGGTGCTCGACAGCTCACAGACCTACTTTGATGAATCGGGGAACGAAGTCGAGGTCGCCCCCACCTATATCAATGATGAGTTCGGGAACAGAATCGACGCGTTCCCCACCTTGATCACACAGGGGCTAGTCACTGAAATGACGTTCTTCTCGCCGGGCGCCATTCCTGGCGAGTCTCCGGAGATCCATATCGATACCGGCTTCGGAACGATTCAACTGGATGAGATAGTCCCGGCAGGAGTAGAGCAATGAACAGTTTCCGCCCGGGCCTCCTCTCGTGGGGGCTGCTCACAGCGATCGCGGGCGCCACGCTCGTCTACTCCGTGACGCTCTCCCAGA